>JAHLBL010000013.1 GCA_020625635.1 bacterium | reverse complement strand
TCAGCCTGTACGCCGTAGACCTTTACGTTAGGATTGAGGTGCTTTATAGCGCAGGCAACGCCCGAAATAAGTCCGCCGCCGCCGATAGCGCATATGACCGCGTCGACGTCGTTCATCTCGTTCATGATCTCGAGACCTATCGTGCCCTGTCCCGCGATGACGTTCTCGTCGTCGAACGGGTGGATAAATGTATAATTGTGCTCGTCACGGAGCCTGCACGCCTCAGCGTAGGCGTCGTCGTACACACCCGGTACCATACACACCTCGGCTCCGAAGCCCTTCGTAGCCTCGACCTTGGAGATAGGCGCGCCGTCGGGCAGACAAATAAGCGACTTTATTCCGTACTTTGTGGCAGCAAGCGCAACGCCCTGAGCGTGGTTGCCCGCTGAGCAGGCGATAACGCCCCTCTGCTTTTCCTCGTCGGTGAGCTGTGAGATCTTGTAACCTGAGCCCCTGAGCTTGAACGAACCCGTAAGCTGGAGACACTCGGGCTTGAGGTAAAGCTCGCAGTCAACGTCGATCGCGGAGGCTCTCACGATAGTTGTGGGATGGATAACATCCCTGAGAACCTTTGACGCGTGATAGATTTTATCAAGAGTTAACATTTTCATCAACCTTTCTCATACCCGTACATTGTAGTACATTTGAAAAAATAAATCAAGTTTTTTACGATTATTTATTGTCATCATACACTCATATGTGATAAAATTGCTTAAAAGCGAGGTCAGATATGAGCAATGAAATAAAATGTCCTCTGTACAAAAAATGCGGAGGCTGCCAGATACAGAATCTAAACTACGACAAACAGCTTGAATTCAAAATGAAAAAGGTAGTAAAGCTTGTGGGACGCTTCCACCGCGTTGACGACATTATCGGTATGGAAAACCCCTACCACTACCGCAACAAGGTTCAGGCGGCGTTCGGCAGAGACCGACAGAACAGAATAATCTCGGGCGTTTACCAGAGCTCGACTCACAGGATAGTACCCGTCGACAGCTGTCTTATCGAGGACAAAAAAGCCGACGAGATAATCGTCACGATCCGCGGACTGTTGAAAAGCTTCAAGCTGAAGCCCTTTGACGACGTAAAAATGACGGGCTTCCTGCGCCACGTTCTCGTAAAGCGCGGCTTCTCCAGCGGAGAGATAATGGTCGTGCTCGTGACGGGCAGCGAGGAGTTCAGATCACGGCGCAGCTTTATAAACGCGCTGCTCAGCCGTCATCCCGAAATCACAACGATAGTGCAGAACATCAACAGCCGACGCACGAGCCTTGTGCTCGGCGAAAAGAGCATTGTGCTCTACGGCAGCGGAGTTATAAGCGAACAGCTCTGCGGCTTTACGTTCACGATATCGCCCAAGGCGTTTTACCAGATAAACCCCGTCCAGACGGAGATACTCTACGGCAAGGCTATGGAGTTCGCCGCGATAAGGGACGACGAGATCGTTATCGACGCCTACTGCGGCACGGGCACAATCGGAATAATCGCCTCGAAGAACGCGGGACGCGTTATCGGCGTTGAGCTCAACCGCGACGCCATAAAGGACGCCAAACGCAACGCAAGGCTGAACAGCGTCGGGAACATAGACTTCGTCTGCGCGGACGCGGGAGAGTATATGGTCGGCATAGCAGAGCAGGGGCTTAAAGCCGACGTCGTTATAATGGATCCGCCGAGAGCGGGAAGCGACGTGAAGTTCCTTAAATCGGTAGTGCGCCTCTCCCCCTCACGGATAGTTTACATCTCCTGCAATCCCGAAACGCTCGCGCGAGATCTTTTATTTCTTTCAAAGAATAATTATAAGGTAAGGAAGATCCAGCCCGTGGATATGTTCCCCCACACGGAGCATATAGAGACGGTCGTGCTTCTGACAAGAAAAGCGCCCGCGAACGCCCCCGCACGCCTTTCCAAACATCCCCAAAAAAGAAAATAAAAATAATTTTTTTATTTGAAACTTTTTCCGCGTTTCGATACACAACTATTACGGAAACACCAAAAAACATTTTTTTAAATGAGCAAGGAAAAAGAAGAAACTTATTTCAATCATCTTAATCGCCGCTGCGGCTGTGTCCATTTTGGTTATGCCCGTTTCGGCGAACGCCGAAGAAAAGCCTCGAAATAACGTGAATCAACGTCCTTGGTCGTAAATTCAGCTTTTAAGCTGCCGCTTTCGGGATCATAGACCGCGCTTTTAAGCTTGGGAGCTTCGCTCGAGCCGATTTCCTCGGCAGGCTCCGACGGAGCGGTAGGTTCTGTCGCGTTTCTTGTGTATGTAACGGTGAATTCCGCGTCTCCATTCCGTTCACAAACTCAATACGAAGCGTTCCTCCGATAGTGAAGTCGTACTTTTTTACCATTTTAAGATTGATTATCTCAAAACGCGATACCCTCAGAAAGCTTCGGCTCAGGGCTTCCTCCATACTCTGGAGCGAGAGCCTGGCGTAATAAATACCGTTCACCGCGGTAACGCTGACCTGCTTGCCGTCGGCGGATATAAATACTATATCCTTTTCATCAACAACGAAGGAGCAGTTGTTTTTATCGAGCAGGGTAAGCGTCGGGTTATCGGTCACAGATAAGCTTCTAAGGAGCGCTTCGAGCTGCTCGTCACGTTCACTCGCGCGGATAACTATATCGATATCATCCGATTCTTTATCGCGCTCAAAACGTACATTCAGCTTTTTCATACGGTAATTCCTTCCTAATTTTTTTAGCAGGGTGCGCGCACCTGCCGTTATGTCCGCTGTAATATCGGCATTCCTCGCAGGCGGGCTCCGTAACGGAGCTGAGCTCACACCACCGCTGATGCTCCCAGCCGTACTTTTTACGGCAGCATCGGCACGCAAAAAGGGAGCATTTTCCGTGTATTATATTGTCGGGGGACGTAGAAATATTACGCAAAAAAATATCTCCTTTTGCTGTTTTTCTATGATGACCTTACAATAAATAACAACGCAAGTCAATAGATTCGGAATAAGTGGTAGCAAATCGGGAACGAACGGTAGAAACGCGGGTAATGAATATTAAAAAACATCGGCTTTACGTTTATAATTTTTGTTGAAAAGAGAATCAAAAAATGTTATAATATATTTTATGTAATATAAAACACTTAAATCAACAAATCAGGAGCATAGCAAATGAGCACATTCAAAAGCATAGAAGAAGCCCGCGAGCATTATAAGGACGACAAATTCGCCACAGGCGCGGGAGTATACATAGAGGAACTGAGCGACGGCTACTGTAAATGCAGTATGCGTCTTGACGAGCGCCACAGAAACGCCATCGGCGGCATCATGGGCGGCGCGATTTTCACCGTCGCCGACCTCGCGTTCTCGGCGGCGTCGAACAACATCCATCAGCCGACCGTTGCTCAGCAGGTGAGTATGAACTTTATGAGCACGGTAAAGGGCGACACACTCATAGCGGAGGCTAAATGCAAGAAGGACGGCGGGAGCTCGTGCGTATACAATGTTGATGTAACGGACAACACGGGACGCGGGATCGCACAGTTCGTCGCTACGGGCTTTAAACTGTAAAAGAGGAGCTTATCTATGAAGCTGATTTTTAAGAAGGAATTCAACGGAGACGTTGAAAAGCTCCCGTCAAGAGAGGTTGAGGGAGCGGTAGTGTTCAAAGAACCCGAGAGCATCCAGAAGCTGAGCATTATCGGAAATACTCTCGGAATTATAATTATTATCGCGGCAATTATACCGATCATGCTGAATATCGGCTGGCGCGGGATCCTCGACAGCAACTGGAACATTTTGCTCGGAGCGCTGCTCAGCGTGCTGGTGATCCCGCTTCATGAGATTTTACACGCGATATGCTTCAGGGAGACAGTCGAGTTCCACACCTACCTAAAAAAAGGTCTGTGCTTTGTCGTCGGCACGGAGTCAATGACAAAGGCGAGGTTCGTGCTTATGTGCCTGCTGCCGAATATCGTTTTCGGCGTTATCCCCTACGCGCTGTTCTTTATATTCCCCGATCAGGTCTGGCTCGGGATATTCGGACTGCTCGGACTCGGCGCGGGCGCGGGAGACTACATCAATGTCTTTAACGCCCTGACACAGATGCCCAAGGGCAGCCTGTGCTTTATGAGCAAGAACAGAAGCTACTGGTACATTCCGAAAAAATAAAAAATACGACGTTACAAAGAGGCCGGCTCAGAACTAAAAGAGCAGCCTCATTTTTACGAACGCAATTCAAATGTGATCAGTTTAAAGTGAAAAGTGAGTTTTTGTATTGATAAAACACATTGTCCTGCCGCTTATAACTCGTCACTTTCAACTATCAATACAAGATATTAATTCAGGGGTTGGCTCTTTTCCTTTTTGAGCCAACCCCTTTTTTTATCTTTTCAGCGGTGAGAAAATCTCCGCGCTGGTTTTTATTATATGGTCAACGTACTCCTGACCGCATTTTTCCCTGATCAGATTGATCGTCGCGGAGTACTCGTCGGGATTGCCGCGCGTAAGCGAATGGCAGTCCGTGCCGACGATGTCGATATATCCGCGCTTAATGTACTTGATAAGCTTGCGCTTCTGAGAAAAGCCCTTGAACGCGCCAACGTTCGTCTGGATTATGATATCCTCGTCGACAAGGTTCTCGACAAGGCTCTCGTCGTCCATAAGATGATGATAGCGCTCGATATGAGTGAGGACAGGCTTGAGCCCGTAGCTTTTCAGGCGGTAGAAATACTCCATGGTGTGCTCGGAAAAATGTGAGCCGAACGAAAACTCGCAGAGTATGTACTTTGAATCGCCGTAGCAGATTTCCGAAAGATCCTTGTTGTTGAAAAGATAGCTCGAAAGATAAACCTCAGCGCCTACGCAGACGTTAACGTCGTCGGGCAGTACGGGAAGAAGCTTCCCGAGCGAAGCCTGACGCCGTTCAAGAAACTGCTCCATCGACTCCTCGTTAGTGTAAAAATGAGGAGTAAGACAAATATTCTTAACATCCTGAGCCCTGAGCTTTTCGATTATCTCCAGACTGAGCTCAACGCTCTTGGAGCCGTCGTCCATCTCGGGCAGGATGTGAGAGTGCATATCATAATACATAATGACACCTTATCAGATAAATTCACAGACCTTGTCGCCCATCTCGGAGCAGCTTACCTTTGTAAGTCCGTCGGACATAATATCGGGTGTGCGGTACTTCTTGAGCGCCTCGTTTACGGCGTTTTCGATCGCGTCGGCAGCCTCGCCCTGATCGAGAGAATAGCGGAGCATCATAGCTACCGAAAGTATAGTCGCGAGCGGATTGGCGATTCCGAGTCCCGCGATATCGGGAGCGGAGCCGTGGATCGGCTCATAAAGACCGAACTTGCCCTCGGCGAGCGAAGCGGAAGCGAGCATACCGATAGAGCCCGCGATCATCGAAGCCTCGTCGGAGAGGATATCGCCGAAGATGTTCGAGGTAACGATAACGTCGAACTGTCGCGGATTGCGGACAAGCTGCATAGCGCAGTTGTCAACATAGAGGTGGTTGAGCTCGACCTGGGGGTATTCCTCCGCGATCCTGATAACGGTCTCTCTCCAGAGTCTGGAGGACTCGAGAACATTAGCCTTATCTACGCTTGTTACCTTCTTGTTTCTCTTCATTGCCATCTCAAAGGCTACACGCGCGATACGCTCGATTTCGGGCACAGAGTACATCTCTGTATCCCACGCCGCAGGAGAACCGTCCTCGGCTGTACAGCGGCCTCTCTTGCCGAAGTAGATACCGCCCGTAAGCTCGCGGACGATAAGGATATCGAGCTGACCGCCGATGATCTCGTCCTTGATTGGGGAGTCGCCCTGAAGCGGCTCAAAAATAACGGAGGGACGGAGATTCGCGAACAGACCGAGCGCTCCGCGGATACCGAGAAGTCCCGCCTCGGGACGCTTGCTTCCAGGGAGGTTGTCCCACTTGGGACCGCCTACAGCGCCGAGAAGAACGCTGTCGGAAGCCTTGCATTTATCTATCGTTTCCTGAGGAAGAGGCTCGCCCGTGGCGTCGATAGCGCAGCCGCCCATAAGCGCCTCATCGTAGGTTACGGTGAAGTTGAATTTTTCCGCTGTTTTGTTGAGGACCTTTACAGCCTCGTCAACGATTTCGGGACCGATTCCGTCGCCCTTGAGAAGAGTGATTTTGTAGTCAGACATATGTATTTCTCCTTAATCAATTAATTTACTTATCAATTATGTCACATAAGCGCGCAAAAGATTGTAAACTACTTTACAATTCAATCCATTACGGGGATTTTTCTGTAGACCTCCGCGACCTTGTCGCGCTGCCAGAGCATGGGATTTATTCTTACGGAATAACCGAAGCCGTTGTCCATAACCCACTCGAACGGCTTTGCCTTCGGCAGTCCGTAGACGGAGAGCAGCGTCATTATTACTCCGCCGTGGGTGATTATCACAGCCTCCGTATTTCCCGTTTTCATCAGTCCCTCGACTATCTGCTCGAAAATAAGGCAGATACGCTCGGTGAATTCGGCTCCGCTCTCCCCCTTCGGCGGCTTTGCGTCGGGCTTGCCCGCGAGCCAGTCCTGAAAGCACTTATCGCCCTTGAGCTCGTCGGCAGTCTTGTTCTCCCATTCGCCGAAATCGCACTCGGCAAGCTGGTCGATAACAAGCGCGTTCTGCTGAGGATAAATTATCGAAGCGGTTTCCGTACAGCGCTTAAGCGGAGAGGTAAAAACGACCTGGGTCCCCGGGTAGATGTACTTTGAGTCGAGCTCGCGGAGGGCTTCTCTACCCTGCTCGCTGAGCGGAACGTCGGTCGTACCGATATACTTACCCTTCAGAGTATCGGCGATAGCGCCGTGGCGGATAAAATGGATAAGATACGATTGCATAAAACTACCTTCTTTACAAATTGTAATTAATATATTATACTATCAGTATAGGAGTGAGAGCTATGAAAAACGAATTCAGCCGAATAATCACCAAGCTGAGAAAACAGAAGGGACTCAGCCAGAAGGACGCCGCGAAGGAGCTGGGGATCTCCCAATCGCTGCTGTCGCATTACGAGAAGGGGATCCGCGAATGCGGTCTTGAGTTTTTGGTAAAGACGGCGGATTACTACGACGTTTCAGTCGACTATCTGCTCGGCAGAACAAACAGCCCGAATCTCCCGACGAACGAGTCCGACGGCATTCCCGACGTGGACGAGCTGAGAGACGTAAACAACGTCAAGAGCAACACCTACTGTCTGCTCAACAGAAAGCTGCTTGTAAACTCGACGGCTGTTATCTACAGCCTGCTGGCGCAGACGGGAAACAAAAAGCTGAACCGCTGCGTCACCGACTACCTTATGATCGCGGAATACAACATAATCAGGAAGTTATATTCTATAAAAGAAAATAATCCCAACGACCTGTTTACAATAACCGACGGCGCTGGAGACCGTTTCTGCGACGCGGCGCTCACGCTTTTAAGCGCAAGGATAGAATCGCTGAGGAAGAGCGGCAGCGTCGACGGAATTGAGCTCTCACAGAAAAAGCTCGCGGAAATGTTCGACGACAGCTACACGTCGCTGCATCAGGTTATCGTCAACGCCGAAAAAGCGCTGAATCAAAGCTTTAAATTATAATACAAAATATTTACGGGGCAGCTCCTTCTGAGCCGCCCCGATATTGTTATTAAACTACTGGTTATTCTGGGGCGCCTGGGTAGCCTTTGTCTCTTCCTCGCCTTTGCTGACGATTATGGTGACTGTGGAGCCGTGCTCAAGCTTGTCACCCTCCTTATAGTCCTTATAGCCTATAACATAACCTTCGTTAATTTTTTTATTGTACTGGTACTCGGCGTTAACGACGAAGCCCTTGTTGGCGACCGCCTTAGCCGCTGAGTTAACGGATTTCTCCTTTATATCGGGCAGGGTTCTCATCTGGGGACCCTTGCTGATTTTTACGGTGATGGAGATATCGCCCTCGGCTGTGAGCTGTGAGCCCTCCTTCGGGGACTGCTCAACGATAACGTCCTCGGCGTAATCGTCGCTGTAGCTCTCGTCAACGTCGCGGTAAATGGTGATGTTTCCCGATTTCTTGGCGCTGTCCTCAGCCTCATCGAGCGACATACCGATATAGTTCGGTATAGTCTCGCCCGTCCATTCCTCGGTGGCGGCTGTAGTCTCGATCTCGTTCTTCTCCGCGAAGCAGGAGCGGAACGGGTTCGGGTTGACTGAAAGGAACAAGAATCCTATCGCGCCGAAAACAACGAGCGCGGCGATAATCGAGATAATGCCCACGGTGCGAAGCGACATTCCGCCGCCGTTCTTTAAGTCGGAGCTTTTTACGTGCATATTGGCGGTCCGGGAGATCTCCTCCTGGATAGCCTGCGCCGTATGAGAAACCGAGAGCTGTGAGCGGAGATCGTCAAAGTCGGTGATACGGTTCTCGCGCTTTACCTGTAAGCCGTTCGCCACAGCCGTAACGACATGGGGCGGCAGACGCTTCACCGTGCCTGTGCTCATAAGAAGCCTTGAATCCTTGAGACGATCCTTTGCGTTGGCGGGGAGGTTGCCCGTGAGAGCGTAGAACAGCGTAGCTGAAATACCGTAAATCTCGGTAATGCTGTCGAGCGGGAAATTATCCTCGTACTGTTCGGGAGCCGCGCAGCCCGAGTAGAGCTGGGACTTCAGCGGCGTACCGCGCTTGCGCTCGTTCTCGGTGGCAAAGCCCGAGATCTTGATTTTACCGTAAGCGGTGACGAAAAGGTTTTTAGGCGAGATCGCGTAGTGACCGAGACCTCTGCGATGGAGAGCCTCGAGAGCTGATACCAGAGGCATAAACAGCGGACGCGCGATATCCCACTCGAGTTGACCGTTGCTGCGCGCGACGTACTCCTCAAACGGGATAAGGTCCTGATTCTCCTCGATAACGTAAGCGGTGTTGTTCTCCTGGAATATATTATGAATAGTGATCAGCGCGGAAAAATCCTTAAGCTCGGCAATAGTGCGGAAGTAGGAGATAAACTCCGACATAAGCTTGTGGAAAATATCGCTGTTCTCATATCTTACAATAAGGTTTGTATCGTCATTTTCCCTGTCAAACAGTCCCATGGGAAGGAACTCGCAGACGATAACCACGTCGCCTGTCTGCTTGTCGAAGGAAATATATCTTGAACTCTCGCCGTTTGTATTAAGGACGGTGCCTATAACATAACGTCCGTGAAGGACGGTTCCGTAGGGTAAAAACGGAGAATGCTGTTCCTTTGAATTATCAAAGCCGCAGCTGGGGCATATAACATTGTCGCCGATTTCGCGCATACAGCCCATACAAAGTGACATCCGATTACCTCCCAATTTTGCAGAATAACATAAGATAATTATATCACAGTAAAAATGTGAATTTCAACAAAGCCAATCATATTTATTATTACAGTTTTGTTATTGACAAAGCCGAATAGTAACGATTTATACAGAAACAGGTCGAAAATATTACTATTTTCTAAGAAAGAAATTTAAATGTTGTTATAGTATATCAGTCGTTGATAATAAGCAGCATCTCACCGTCGGAGACTCTGAGGCTGAGCCTGTCGCCGCGAGAGACATTTGACAGCCCGAGCGAAACGCCGCTTGAGAACACGGTATCACTGACGGGGTACTCAATATCGCCCGCGCAGGTCGCGGTACAGCTGTCACAGTTATAAGCGATCAGCGAGAACGTCTTACCCTCACAGCCGCCGATCTCAAGACTGTCGGAGCAGTAATAAACGCGCTCGCGAGCCGAAACTGCGTAGGCGGACGCGCCTCTGCCGCTGAGATATTTAAGTACACAGATATTGGAGAGCGTGTGGTCGAGCCTTCCGCCCGTAGCGAACATCAGGACAATATCGCGGTAGCCTCTTTCGAGCGCGATATCGGCGGCGATATGGGTATCGCTGAAATCCTTGCGTCGGTTCAGGGTGACGGTCTCGACGCTCTCGGGGAGAACTCCGTCGTAGGAGTCGAAGTCGCCGACGATAAGGTCGGGCTCTGCACCCGCAGCGAGCGCGTATGAAAGCCCTCCGTCGGCGCAGACGATAAAATCATCACCGCGGACAAAGCGCGCGAGGAACTCAACGTCAGCCTCGGGCGAAGCGCAGATTATCACACATCTTTCTGATTTTTCAGCTGCCATTCCTTTATATCCTTTACTTCGTTATACATAGCCACATAGCTCTTGTGGCGGCTCAAGGGTATGATCCCCTTTTCGACCGCGTCGATTATACTGCAGCCCTTTTCACAGATATGGGCGCAGGAGGTGAATTTACAGGTCGTGAGATACGGTCTGAACTCGGGGAAGCAGTATTGGATGTTGTCCTTGTCTATCATATTGTAGCGCTCAAGGTCAACCGTCGAGAAACCCGGGGTATCGGCGACATAGCCGCCGTCAACCTTAAACAGCTCGACCGTTCTGGTGGTGTGACGGCCTCTGCCGAGCTTGTCGCTGATCTCGCCTGTTTCGAGAGAAAGCTCCGGGTACAGAACATTCAGGAGCGTAGACTTACCGACGCCGCTGTTGCCCGTAAACGCTGAGACCTTTCCCCTGAGATAATCCTTTATACAGTCGGCGGAGGCGGAGTTGTCGCTCGAATACGCGAAGGACGCGATACCCGACTTTTCATAAACATCGAGCAGCTCCCTCGCGGAGCTGAGGTCGGACTTGGATATCACGATCACGGGCTCGATACTGTTATCCGCAGCCGCTGCCGTCATTTTATCTATTACAAGATAATTCGGGGAAGGCTCGACAGTCGAGACAACAATGACGAGAATGTCGATATTAGCAAGCGGAGGACGGCGCAGTGTATTCTTGCGCGGCAGTATCTTCTCTATCGCGCAGTAGCCGTCGCCCTCGGGAACAGAGATCTCAACCCTGTCGCCCACCTTCGGCGAGTTGTTTTTCTTGCGGAAGATACCTCTCGCCTTACACTCATATATTGCGTCGACGGCTTCTACATAATAGAAGCCGCCTGTGCTTTTAAGGATAATTCCTTCAATATTATTCATTGATTCACCAATTCATCAGAACTCGGGAGAGTCCTCATCCTCGTTCTCCTCAACGTAGGTTTCCTCGGTCTCGGGCTCGGGTTCGGTCTCGGGCTCTGTCTCGGGCTCCGTCTCGGTTTCGGTTTCGGGCGGAATATAATTATAAGACGTAGTTGTCCAGTTAGCCGCGGTGTAGTTGATGTTGTACACTCTGTAGGTCTGACCATCGAGGATAACGGCTACCTTGGATTCGCCGCTTCCCGTGAAGGACATCGTGTAGTTGCTGTTGTATTTCGGATTGAGCTTCTTTGTATACGACGAGTCGACCGTTCCGTCGATTGAAACCGTCATTTCGATCTCGTTATCAACATTCGTGGGCATATCGACCGTGATGTTAACGGTGTTCTGGCTGCCCTTGCCCGAGCTTACGACAAGGCTTACAACAGCTCCCTGATCTACCTTGCTGTACTGAAGCGGGCTCTGACCGATAACGGTTCCCTCGGGAGCGAGGCTCTCGTCGTCGTAAACGTACTTACAGCCGAGGTTCTTTTCGCCGAGCGCTTCCTGAGCCTCGTAGAGCGAGCCGCCCGTAACGTCGGGGATCTCGATCTTCTCGGTCTTTTCACCCTTGGAGACAAAGACGTAAACGGTCGAGCCGACCATCGCCTTTACACCCGCGGGAGGATAAGTGTCGCAGACATAGTTCTTTGTTACTGTATTCGAGTAGACCTCGACGATTTCGGGAGAGAGGTTCGCGTTCTTCAGAAGCTTTACCGCGTCACCCTTCTTAGTTGTGAAGTCGCACAGCGGTACCGAAACCTCAATATCGTTTCCGCATACCGTCAGCTCGATCGTAGAACCCGACTTAACAAGAATGGAACCGGGCTCGGGGTCCTGATCTATGATCTCGCCCATCTCAACGTCGGAGCGATACTTCGTCTTTATCTCAAACTTGAAGTTGTTGGGGTTGTTGTCCTGAGCCTCAACGATATTCATTCCGACCAGGTTCGGGACCTCAACGTCCGTGCTTCTCGTAGACGACAAGCCGTTTATGAGAGCTATGCCGAGTACGGCTATAAGCACAACGGCAAAGCCGATAATCGCGCCGCGGATAACATAGAAGCCTGTGGTGCGGATCTTCTTTCTGTCGATCTCCTCGGCTTCATCCTCAGGCTCGCCGACGTCCTCGGTCTCGGGTACACCGTCGGACTTATTTGTCTTTTTGATCGTCTTGACGTACTTTGTCGGTTCGGAATCTACAAAATATTTGTAGTCGAAACGAACGGAGGGATTCAGCCTGAATCTCTCGAGGTCGCCGAGCATATCGAGCGCGTTGGCATAACGCTCGGAGGGATTCTTCTGCATCGCGTGCATCGTTATCTGCTCAAGTCCAACGGGGATCGCGGGGTTTATTTCACGCGGCATAACGGGAGTTGACTGAAGCTGCATAAGCGCTACGGAGACGGCGCTGTCAGCGTCGAACGGGAGCTTGCCCGTGAGCATTTCATAGAGCATTACTCCGACGGAGTAGATGTCGGATTTGCCGTCGGTTTTTGAGCCGCGCGCCTGCTCGGGAGCTATATAATGAACAGAGCCGATAGCCTGCTCGGTCATGGTCTTGGTCTGGGTATCGGTAAGTCTCGCGATACCGAAATCGGTAACCTTGATGGTACCGTCCTGAAGGAGCATAATGTTGTGAGGCTTTATGTCGCGGTGAACGACGCCCTTAGTGTGGGCGTGATGGAGAGCCTTCAGAATCTGGGTCGTAAGGTGGAGAGCCTCGCGCCAGTCGAGGACGCCCTGCTGTCCGATATACTCCTTTAGCGTAATTCCGTCGATATACTCCATAACGATGTACTGGATCATATCTCCGAAGCTTACGTCATAAACCTTTACGATGTTGGGGTGAGAAAGCATCGCGATTGCTTTACTCTCGTTTTTGAAGCGTCGGATGAACTCCTCGTTGTTGAGGAACTCGTCCTTAAGGATTTTTACCGCAACCTCGCGGTCATCGATTGTGTCGGTACAGCGATACACATATGCCATACCGCCGACGCCGATAAGCTCGTGGATCTCGTAACGTCCGTCAAGCTTTTTTCCGCTGTATTTATCCATCTACGCTTCACCTCCTCAATATATTACAATTACGGTTATGTTATCTGTTCCGCCGCCCTCTTTAGCCTTGTCGACAAGCTTTTC
Organism: bacterium; assembly: GCA_020625635.1. Classification (GTDB taxonomy): domain Bacteria; phylum Bacillota; class Clostridia; order Oscillospirales; family Acutalibacteraceae; genus Ruminococcoides. The sequence goes on along the minus strand of JAHLBL010000013.1, from coordinate 3,600 downwards.
GGGCAGACCTTCGCCGCGGTTCTCGTGGCAGATCTTTACCATATCGCCCGTCGTGACGCAGTTAGAGAAGCCGTCCGTGCAGACGAGCAGAACATCGCCGTAGATAAAGTTCGTCTCGATGTAGTCGAGGTGAACATCGGGCTTGATACCGAGAGCGCGGGTGATGAAGTTCTTGTTGGGATGGGTCTGAGCCTGTTCAAAGGTGATTTCGCCGCGGCGCACCATCTCCTGAACGACGGAATGGTCCTCGGTAAGCTGCTTTATCTTGCCTCCGCGGATAGCGTATGTGCGGCTGTCTCCGACGTGAACAACGTGGACCGTGGTATCCTTTACGAGCACAAACTCACAGGTCGTGCCCATACCCGTCAGCTCGACGTCGTTCTGAGACATATCGAATATCGCCCTGTTTGCCTGCGAGACGATCTCAGTCATCAATGTAGAGAGCTCGGGCTTAGACAGGTCGTCCGAATACATCTTTTCAATTTCACGGCTTATGTAGTCAACAGCCGAGGCGCTGGCGATATTGCCGCCGTTGGCGCCGCCCATACCGTCGCATACAACTGCCCAGGCGCAACTGGGTGATATTACTCCGAAACGGCAGTCGTCCTGATTCTGGTTGCGAACAAGACCGATGTCGCTTTTACTGAATATTTCCAAGTTACCGTCCTCCTTCTGAATGTTTTCTCCTCAACTGACCGCAGGAGGCGTTTATGTCGCTGCCGAGCGTTCGCCTTACCGTAGCGGTGACAGAATATTTCGAGAGGATTCTTATAAAAGCCTGCTGTCGCTCGAGGTTGCTCTTCTTATAGGAGGAGCCCTCGACCGAGTTCACAGGAATCAGATTCACATGGCAGTTCATTCCCGACAGAAGCCTTCCGAGCTTTCGGGCGCATTCGTCGGTGTCGTTTACTCCGTCGATCATAGCGTACTCAAAGCTGACGCGCCTGCCTGTGGCGCTGAAGTAATCGCGGCACGCCGCTATAAGCTGCTCGACGGGGTATTTTTTATTAACAGGCATAGTTCTGCTCCGCGTCTCGTTGTCGGGCGCGTGGAGCGAAACTGAAAGCGTTATGGGGAAATTATATTCGGCGAGTTCGTAGATCCTCGGGACAAGCCCGCAGGTGGAAAGCGTGATGTGCCTCATTCCGATGTTGAGGCTGTCCTCGCCTGAAACGATTTTCAGAAACCGTACTACATTATCAAAGTTATCCAGCGGCTCGCCCATTCCCATAAGGACTACGTTCGAGATCCTGACGGAAAGGTCGCGCTGCGCCGCCTCTATCTGAGCGAGTATCTCGGAGGCTGTCAGGCTGCGTGAAAAGCCGCTTTTGCCCGTAGCGCAGAAGGTGCAGCCCATCTTACAGCCGACCTGTGTAGAGACACAGATCGAGTAGCCGTGGCGGTAGCTCATAACTACGGATTCGACATATTCTCCGTCATTTAAACGGAATAGATATTTCACTGTCTTATCATACCTTGATACAAGCTTTTTTTCAATATTTGCAACAGAAATGTAACAACTTCCGTTGAGAAAATCAATGATTTTTTCAGGGATATTGCGCATTTCGGAGAAGGAGGTTACTCCTTTTTTAAGCCAGTCGCTTATCTGTCTCGCGCGGAAGCGCGGAAAACCGTTATCGGTTATGAATTTTTCAAGCTCATTATAATACAGGGATTTTATGTCTGTCATATTATCATCGCTTTTTTCTGAACGCCGATATAAAGAAACCGTCGGTGGGATTCGCTCCCGTAAAGAGGGTGAGCATATTGGACGGCTCGTCAATCAGACGCTTTACGTTTAGTTTAATTTCGAGCGGTTCAAAATCAGGGTGCTCGGCTAAAAAGCGCGAGGCGTTCTGCTGATTTTCCGCGGGATTCAGGGTGCAGGTCGAGTAGACGAGCGTTCCGCCGTAAGCCGTAAAGCGGGCGGAGTTGCAGAGGATACGGTATTGAAGCTCAGGAAGATCGCCGTTCAGCAGATTTTTCTTGTACCTTATCTCGGGCTTGCGGTTGATTATACCGAGCCCCGAGCACGGCACGTCGCAGAGCACTCTGTCGGCGAGCTCAAGCTCGCGCCTGTCGGTATCGGCGTCGCGGATATCGGTGCGCAGGCAGGTTATACCCAGTCTCTTAGCAGTATTGTCAATCAGCCTGAGCTTATGCTCAAAAATGTCAAAGGCGTAGATCCTGCCCCTGTTTTTCATATACTGAGCCGCGGTGAAGCTTTTTCCGCCCGGCGCAGAGCAGACGTCAAGCATTACGTCACCCGCACGCGGAGCGAGCACCTTAACGCACAGCTGGGAGGAGAGATCCTGGATGTAGAGCTTTCCGCTCCTGTATGCCTTTAGCGTTTCAATCGAGCCCGTATCGTAGAGGACGAGGGCGTTCTGCTCGAGAGGAGATTTTTCTGCCCTAACCCCTTCCGCTTTGAGCTCCTCAATAAGACTGTCAGCGTCGGTAATAAGGGTGTTCACTCTGGCGGTAAGCTGAGGTCTGCCCGAAAGAGAGCGGAGGATAGTCAGCGCGGCTTCCTCGCCGTAGCTGTTCAGCCAGAGAGCGACTATCTCCGCGGGGCAGGAATATTTTACGCTGAGACAACGCTCCCTGTCGCTTTCGTCGGGAAGCGTGTACTTGACCTCGGCTCGTGTGATCGAGCGAAGGATCCCGTTTATAAAGCCTGTCGACTTCATCAGCCCGCACTTTTTAGCGAGGTTTACGCTCTCGTTTACCGCGGCGCTCTCGGGAACCCTGTCCATAAACAAAAGCTGGAGCACGCCGAGCCTGAGTATTATTTTCGTCTTATTCTCTATTTTCTTTAAAGGAATTTTAGAATACTGCGCGATAATATAGTCGAGCAGGATCTGTCTTTCAAGCACTCCGTACACGAGAGCCGAGAGAAAGGACGCGTCAAGCTTATTGAGTTTATTTTCTTTTACAGAATTATTAATAGCCAGTGCCGAATAAGCCCCGTCTCTTTCGACGGAGCACAGAATATTCAGCGCGAGTTTTCGTATATTCATTTTACTTTCTTCTGCTGTTAGCTATCGCGAGAAGTCTTAACAGCTGCAAAACAGCGGTAGCCGCCGCGGCAACATAAGTCATAGCCGCTGCGCTTAGGCACTTTTTAGCGCCGCCGTACTCGCTCTCGGAAAGCATACCCGTCTTTTTAATACAGCTCAGAGCGCGTCCCGAGGCGTTGAACTCGACGGGGAGCGTAGCGATCGTAAAGAGTACGGAGAACGAGAAGAGAACGATTCCCACATACAGGAATATCTCGAGCGTTGACGCTATAAGTCCCATAACAATGAAAAGCCAGCTGAGCTTGCTGCCGATATTCGCCGCGGGGAGAATCGCCGAGCGGATTTTGTTGGGCAGATAATTCTGAGCGTGCTGAACGGCATGTCCAGCCTCGTGGCACGCAACGCCCACAGCGGCGATGGAATTGGAGTTGTAAACCGAGTCGGACAGGCGGATAACATTCGTCCTCGGGTCGAAATGGTCGGTGAGATTACCCGCGACACGCTCGATTCTCACGCCTGTTACGCCGTTCTCGAAAAGCACACGCTCCGCCGCCTCGCGTCCCGTAAGACCGCGGGAGTT
>JAHLBL010000129.1 GCA_020625635.1 bacterium | reverse complement strand
GGATCAGCGCATTCGCCCGCGCCGATAACGCCGTCTTCCTCACCGCCGATGGAACCAACCTCAGCCTCGATAGAAAGTCCGAGCTCGTTGCAGGTAGCAACCAGTTCCTTTGTCTTGGCAACGTTCTCGTCGATGGGATAATGTGAGCCATCGAACATAATTGAGCTGAAGCCTGCTTCGATACAAGCCTTAGCGCCCTCATATGAGCCATGGTCAAGGTGAAGAGCTACGGGAACAGTGATGTTAAGCTCTTCGAGCATAGCGGTTACCATACCTACAACGGTCTTGTATCCGCACATATACTTACCTGCACCCTCGGAAACACCGAGAATTACGGGGGAACGGAGCTCCTCTGCTGTGAGAAGGATCGACTTTGTCCACTCAAGGTTGTTGATGTTGAACTGTCCTACCGCGTAGTGACCCGCTTTCGCTTTTGTAAGCATTTCTTTAGCATTTACTAATGGCATATATAATACCTCCGATCTGAAAATTTCACACGCCGCGCGTCCGCAATCGTATGCTTATTAATATTATACAACATATGCGGTCAAATATAAAGCGTTTTTTGGAAATATTTTTATAAAAATGGAAATTTTTCTCCATCTTTCTTTTATACTTGTTTTTGTCGCGCAAAAATTATATAATGTAATGTAACGACTTAATCGCTATACTTTCGCAAAGGAGAATAGCTATGACTGATAACAACGATTTCAATAGCAACGAGGGCTTTCGTCCCTCTCCCGTAAAGCCGCCTATGGCGCCTCAGGTTGAGGAGGGTTACAATCCCCCGCCTTCACAGGCTCCAGAGCCGCGCACAAAACAGCCGCAGCCTGCACCCGAGACCGAGCCTCAGCCCGAGACTCCCGCTCAGCCGCAGTACATACCGCCGCAGCCGCAGGAAAATTACGCCCAGCCGCCGCAACCGTATCCGCAGGGCTTCAACCCTCCCCCGTACAGCGGTCAGTTTTACCCCAACAACAACTATCCGCGATATGAAACTCAGGCGTATTATTCGCCTATGCCAAGCTTCATTCCGAACACTCCCCCGCAGGCTCCCGTACAGCCCGCTGCTCAGCAGCCTGTTCAGCCGCCCGTACAACCTCCAGTTCAGCCCAATCCGTTCTACGAAACGAAAACGGCAAAAACAGAGAGCTCTTCCGAGCCGATGAGCGGAAGATTAAAGGCGTTTACAATTATAATGGTAGCCCTGCTCGTTTCGTGTCTTGTGGGCTTTATATCCTTCTTAGTTATCTCGAAGCCCGATGAAAAAGCAAATAACTACAGTTTCAGCACGGACAATTTCGAAACAACTCCCGATTTTAACTTTGAAGTTCCCGACGAAACCGAAGAGGAAACCGACGGATATTATCCCGACACCGACGCAAAGGACAAGACCAACCCCGACTTCAAAGGAATAAAGCTGCACAAAAGACCTGAAAAATCCAAAGACAGCGGCTCCTCATACGCCTTCGGAAAGGTGGAGACAAGCGTCGTCGCGGTTATCGGATATGTCACAGGTCAGGACGGAAGCGCAACAAGCTATTCCTCGATGGGAACAGGCACAATCGTTACCTCGGACGGCTATATAGTTACAAACTCGCACATCATAAGCGACAGCCGCACAGCGTATATGATAAAGGTCATCACCAGCGATAATAAGGAATACGATGCGGGTATCGTCGGTTACGACAGCCGCTGCGACCTCGCCGTGCTGAAGATCGACGCGAAGAATCTTACTCCCGTAACCTTCGGCAACAGCGACGATATTGTTATTACCGAGGATGTAATAGCCGTCGGCAATCCGCGCAGTCTTAAATATCAGAACTCCGTTACGAAGGGCATCGTCTCCGCAAAGGACAGAAATCTGTCCATAATGAACAACGTAAAGTGCATCCAGACCGACGCCGCCATCAACCCCGGCAACAGCGGAGGTCCGCTCGTGAATATGTACGGTCAGGTAATCGGCATCAACTCTGCCAAGATCGTTCTCGCCGAGTACGAGGGTATGAGTTTCGCTATTCCGAGCACAACTGTCAAGACAGTTGTTGACGACATTATCAGACACAACCACGTTCTCGGCAGAGTACGCATCGGCATCACGGGAACCGTTGTTTACATAGACGACAACAACAACACGGGTATCCGTATCGAGAGCATAAACGAGAACGGTCCTATGGATATCGACAACGTAGAAAAGGGCGATATCATCACCGCTATGGACGATACCGAGATCCAGAATTTCGGAGATATTTACGAGGAGCTTGAAAAACACAAGGCAGGCGATAATGTGACAATAACTCTATATCGTCCCTCAGAGAAAAAATCCCACGATGTTCAGGTAAAGCTTGAAGAGGATGTAATTCAATAAAACGTAAAAGGAAGTGCTGAAAAAAGCGCTTCCTTTTTTGTGAAGAAAACAACTCAAAAACTGCATAAATATACGAGTTGTTATTTCAGAACAAACACCATCTTACCTGACTCCTATCACAAAACAATTTATAACGTCCGCTTAGTTGTACTCTGCGCTCACGAGCAATGGCTATACAAAAGCGACCACGCTAATCACGCGCGATTTCTTATTTTTTCCGTCATTTTTTACAAATAAGGTATTGAATATTTTTAGCTTTTATGGTAAAATTTAAATGATTATGGGACAGACTGTTTTTGACCGCTTTTCGGTATTCAGTTTAGTCTGTTTTCGGATTTCCGCAGCTTCTTTACGGAAGAATGAGCGGAGTACAAAATTATTCTCATACTAATAAAGTATGAAGGGAGATGAAATTATGGCAAGAGTGGCAGGAATTCTTATGCCCATTACCTCGCTTCCGTCACCCTACGGAATCGGAACAATAGGTAAAGAGGCTCGCGAGTTCGCGGATTTTCTCTCCGCATCGGGACAGAAAATCTGGCAGATTCTTCCCGCCGGACCCACAAGCTACGGCGATTCGCCGTATCAGTCGTTCTCAACCTACGCGGGCAATCCGTATATGATTGACCTTGACACGCTGGTTGAGGAGGAGCTTCTCTCCAAGGAGCAGCTCGACGCCATTGACTGGGGCGACAACCCCGAAGAGGTAGATTACGAAAAAATCTACAACAACCGCTTCGTTGTGCTGAAAAAGGCTTACGACGTTTATGTTGAGGATTATGAGCTCGATGTTTTTGAGGAATTCAAAAAGGACAACGCTCACTGGCTCGACGACTACGCCCTCTATATGGCTGTCAAAAAGAGCTTCGATATGAACGCCTGGACCGAGTGGCCCGACGAAGGTATCAAAATGCGCAAGCCCGCTTCAGTAAGAAAATACAAAAAGCTTCTTGCCGAGGATATCGACTTCTGGAAATGGATTCAGTTCAAATTCTATGAGCAGTGGTACGATTTCCGCGAGTATGTAAACGACCTCGGTATTCAGATTCTCGGCGATATGCCTATCTACGTAGCTATGGACAGCGCGGACACATGGGCTAACCCCGATGTTTTCTGGCTTGATGAAAAGAACGCTCCTGTATGCGTCGCGGGATGTCCTCCCGATGTATTCTCTGAGACGGGACAGCTCTGGGGCAATCCGCTCTACGACTGGGCATATCTCAAGCAGACAGACTATGTATGGTGGTTCAACCGCATCGCGGCGGCTGCCAACCTTTACGATATCACACGTATCGACCATTTCCGCGCTTTCAACGATTACTACGCTATCCCCTATCCCGCCGAGAACGCTATCAACGGCGAGTGGAAGGACGGTCCGGGAATCGACTTCTTCAACAAGATGAAGGAAGCGCTCGGCGATATTCCGATAGTTGCGGAGGATCTCGGCGACCTCACCCCCGGAGTTTACAAGCTCCTTAAGGACAGCGGATACCCGGGAATGAAGGTTCTTGAGTTCGCTTTTGACGGCGACGACGAGAACGAGTTCTTACCCCACAACTACACAACCCGCAATTGCGTTGTTTACACGGGTACCCACGACAACGACACCGTTATGGGCTGGTACAACACCGCCGAGCCCGAGGAAATCAAGAGAGTAATTGATTACTGCGGTATCAAAAACGGCGAGGAGTTCAACTGGGGACTTATCCGCACAGCTTACTCAAGCAAAGCGAACTACGCAATCATTCAGATGCAGGATATTCTCGGTCTCGGCAGCGAGGCTCGTATGAATACACCGTCAACGCTCGGAGGAAACTGGATATGGAGAATCAGCGCAGGCGCGTTGACCGACGAGCTCGCACAAAGACTATCTTGGATGTCCGACACCTACGGACGAATGGAGGATTAATTTATGGGAAAGTTTATTATGGATGAGCTGAAAAAAAGCTCAAAGGCTCTTTATTGCAAAAAGCCCGAGGAGCTGTCACCGGCTCAGCTTCATTACCTTTTCGGCAGATATATTCAGTCTGAAATCGCCGATAACTGGGTAAAGAGCAAGAAGAAACACGCTCAGGGCAGAAGAGCCTTCTACTTCTCAGCAGAGTTCCTTATGGGACGTATGATGTACAACAACCTTTACTGTCTCGGTATGCTCGATGAGGCAAAGGATTTCCTCAAGAAAAAAGGCATTGACATCAACGTATTTGAGGAGATTGACGACGCGGCTCTCGGTAACGGCGGTCTCGGACGTCTGGCTGCCTGCTATCTTGATTCCGCTGCGACTCAGGAGGTTCCCCTTGACGGCTACGGAATCCGCTACAAGTACGGTCTTTTCAAGCAGGCTATCGAAAACGGCTATCAGGTTGAGATGGCTGACGACTGGCAGAAGTTCGGCGATCCGTGGTGCGTACGCCGCGACGACCTTATAGTTTACGTAGATTTCAAGGGTCAGACCGTAAAGGCTGTTCCTTACGATATGGCTATCATCGGTTATGATACAAGCAATATCAACACCCTCCGTCTCTGGCAGGCTGAGGCTGTAAACGATTTTGATTTCCACGAGTTCAACAACTCTCACTATGACAGCTCCGTAAAGGCTAAGAACGACGCCGAGAACATCTCCCGCGTTCTTTACCCGAACGACAACACTTACGAGGGCAAGGTGCTCAGACTTAAGCAGCAGTACTTCTTCTGCTCCGCTTCACTGCAGGATATCGTAAATCACTATAAGGCAAAGCACGGCTCGGATTACAGCCAGTTCGCTGAGATTTACGCCTTCCAGCTCAACGATACTCACCCCGTATCCGCTATACCCGAGCTCGTAAGACTTCTTATGAAGGACGGTCTCAACTTTGACGAAGCGTTTGAAATCGCCCGCAAGACCTGCTCCTACACCAACCACACCGTACTCGGCGAGGCTCTCGAGAAGTGGCACGCTGACCTTATGATGGACGTTGTTCCCGAGATTTA
>JAHLBL010000128.1 GCA_020625635.1 bacterium | reverse complement strand
GCGGTTCCGAGAATCGTAGCAACCACAGAAGCGACTACGGCAATAATAATTGTATTGGTAAGCGCGTTCATTATCTGCTTGTCGCGGAAAAGGTCGGTATACCACTTGAACGTAAAACCCTTCCACACCGTCGTCTTTCCGTTGTTGAAGCTGAATATTATAAATACGATGATAGGCAAATACATAAACGCGAGAATGAGCGCAGTGTAAAGCTTGTGTCCGGTTCTCATTTTCATTATGAAATCGCCTCCTCATCGCCGAATAAGTTGAGGATAACGAGAAATATCAGTATCGCGACCATAAGAATAAGCGCGAGCGCCGAGCCCGTATTGCGGTCGCCCTGGAAAATCTGCTCGATAACGTCACCTATCATCGTGTCGTCGATACCGCCGAGGTAGGTAGACACGAGGAAGGTACTCGCCGCGGGCACAAAAACCATCGTAACGCCCGAAATGATGCCCGGGACGCTGAGCGGCAGGACAACCTTTCTCAGCACGCTCACCTTGTTCGCGCCGAGGTCCTCAGCCGCTTCAATAAGGCGGTAGTCGATTTTCGACATAACCGTGTACAGCGGGAGCACCATAAACGGCAGATACTCGTAAACCATACCGAGTATAACGGCTCCGCGGTTGTTGTTCAGCGTGAGGTGGATTCCGAAGGTCGACAGCGCCGTATCGATCGGACCGCCGTCGCTGAGCAGCGTAACCCACGCGTAAATTCTGAGGATAAAGTTCATCCACATCGGTATCATAATCAGCATCGTCAGAAGATTCTGCGTCGAGCGCTTCTGGCGGCTTATGATATAGGCTATCGGGTACGCCAGCACAAGACAGATCACCGTGGACACGAACGCTATCCAAAGGCTTCTCATAAATATGTCGGAATAGCCGAACGCCTTTGTCATCGGCTCAAGGCTCAGACTGCCCGAACGGTCGGTAAAAGCGTAGAAAAGTATCAGCACAATCGGAACGAGAGTAAAGACTACCATCCACGCTATGTACGGAATAGAAGGTCTTTTAAATCTCATCAGCCGATACCTCGCCTTTCAGAACGGTATATCTCGCCTTTGAGAAGTCGAGCTTAAGCGGAACGTAGGTGGCTACCTGCTCGTCAACGTCGCTCTGCATAAGCCATTTCTGCTCGTCGGATTCAAGGATGATCTCGTTATGCTCGCCCTTGAAGATAACCGACTCGATGTAAACGTCGTTTAGGTCTCCCTCACCGTCGCCCGCTATTGAGAGAGCGTCGGTCGGAAGCACGACGTGAAGCCTCGTGCCCTCGGGGAAATAATGACCTTTTACGTCTATTTCGCTGCCCTCGAGAGAAACGGTGAACGTATTCTCCGCCTCGTCGCCCGCGACAACGCTGCAAACAAACTCGTTGTAGCTCTTCGGGAACATCTTGTTCATTATCTGGATGTTAAAGGGTATTACCTTCATTCCGACGATATCACCTACTGCGGCGCACTCCGTGGAATGGACGATCCACTCGCAGCCCTTGCACATTATCGTCATTTCGTAGTGAACGCCCTTGAAGGTGACGTCCACGACCTCGCCTATGAGCTGAGCCTGCGACGGCTCAACAAGCTCGATATCCTCGGGACGGATAACGATATCGACGGGAGTGTTCTTGCCGAAGCCCTTGTCGACGCACTCGAGCACCTCGCCGAGCACCAGCACGCGGCAGTCCTCGAGCATAACGGCGTTGATTATGTTCGCCTCGCCGATAAAGTCGGCGACAAAGGCGTTTATCGGCTCGTTGTATACGTCCGTCGGGGAGCCTATCTGCTCGATAACGCCGTTGTTCATTACGACAACGGTGTCGCTCATTGTGAGGGCTTCCTCCTGGTCATGGGTAACATATATAAAAGTAGTATTGGTTTTTTGCTGGATCTGCTTAAGCTCATCCTGCATATTTTTACGCAGTTTAAGGTCGAGCGCGCCGAGAGGCTCGTCGAGCAGAAGAACCTTCGGGTCGCAAACCAAAGCGCGCGCAATGGCAACACGCTGCTGCTGACCTCCCGAAAGGCGGGCTACACTGCGTTTTTCATAGCCCTTGAGGTCAACAATAGCAAGCATTTCCTTTACGCGCTTCTTTATCTCATCCTTCGGCATTTTCTTAATACGCATACCAAAGGCAATATTATCAAATACGTTGAGATGAGGAAAGAGCGAATACTTCTGGAAAACGGTGTTTACGTTCCTCTTATGGGGCGGGAGGCCGTTGATCTTCCTGCCGTCAAAGTACACTTCGCCGCTGTCTGGCTCAAGAAAGCCGCCGATTATTCTAAGAGTGGTGGTCTTTCCGCAGCCGCTCGGACCGAGTATGGTCACGAACTCCTTATCTCTGATATCAAGGTCAATGTGATTTAAAATTACTTCACCGTCAAACTCTACAAATATGTCCTTCAGGGACACAATCATATCGTTTTTAGCCTGTTTCATTTATCTACCTCCCGGATGTCAGCCACGATTTCTTAATACAAAGGTGCAAACTACCGCATTTTACGGTATGCCGTTTGATTATAATGCAGTTTATGGTAATTGTCAAGAGGCAGTTCGGGATGAACGCGTTCATTTGTCCGACATTTGAAGTGCTTGCTACACTTTTGTCATTTTATACAAATTTTCTGTAACTTATTGTTTAAAAAAGATATATACTTATTTAAGCGTTTTTGATATAATTAGTATGATAAAGCGCTATATACATTAGTATGCATCGCGCAAATTGAGAAAGGAGTTTATGAAATAATGAAGAAACTCAGAGCTATCCTCAGTATCGTTATGGTAGCGGCGTTAATCTGCACCTGCTTCGTTTACGTTACAACAGCCAACGCGGCTGACACGACCGCAGACGAGTCGGGCATCGACGCTAAGCTTCAGGACAAGATTGAGGACGGAGTTATCCTGCAGACGCTCTGCTGGAGCTACTCCGAAATTGAAAAGAATATCCCGGCTATCGCCGCGGCAGGTTACACAACGGTTCAGACCTCACCTGTTCAGCAGCCGAAGGATATGAACGCATCAACAAACGTATCAGGTCAGTGGTGGAAGCTCTACCAGCCCGTAAGCCTCGGCGTAGCCAAGGAAAGCTGGGTAGGTACAGCCAAAGAGCTTAAAAGCCTTTGTACCACAGCTCACCAGTACGGCGTTAAGATCGTCTGCGACGTAGTTACAAACCACCTCGGCGCCGACAGCGAAAACGGCTTCCAGCAGCTTGCTGCGGAGGTAAAGACCTATGAGCCCACGCTCTGGAACGGCAACGGTTACGTAAAGGGCAACCCTTACTTCCACCAGAACCTTTCAACATGTGACGACTCAAGCGCACAGAAGGTTACTCAGTACATCTCCTCTGCGTGCCCCGACCTCAACTCGGGTAACACAACTGTCCAGAACAAAGTTATCAGCCTCCTCAAGGAGTGCGTAGACTGCGGCGTTGACGGCTTCCGTTTTGACGCAGCTAAGCACATCGAGACTCCCGCGGACAGCGGTATCTCCCCCAACAACTACTGGACTAACATCATCAACGCAACAAATAAGAACGCGGGCAGCAAGCAGATTTTCTACTACGGCGAAGTTCTTAACACAGCAGGCGGCGGCCGCTCGATCTCTGGCTATACAAACCTCAACAACGGCAAATACCGTGTAACAGAGAACACAGGCTCCAACGCAGTCCGCAACGCTGTAGTAAGCGGCAACGCTTCCTCCGCGGCTAACCTCAGCTACTCGCTCACAGGCGGCGCTACACACGCTGTAGTATGGGCTGAGTCGCACGATACATACCTCAACACCGAGGCAGGCAACACAACCAATATCTCCGACGAGAATATCCTCAAGACATGGGCTCTCGTTGCTTCCCGCAAGGACGCTACTCCCCTCTTCTTCGCACGTACAAACGGCATGAAGATGGGCGGCTCCTCCACCAACACCTCCTACAAGAGTGTTGCTGCCGCAGAGGTCAACAAGTTCCACAACAACTTCGTAGGTCAGTCCGAGAAGTCAGGCGCTTCGGGCAACTTCGCTTATGTAGCGCGCGGCGGCAAGGGTATTGTCATCGTTAACGTAAAGGGCACATCCGCTTCCGCTTCCGTAAGCGGCACAGGTCTCGCGGACGGCACATACAAGGATATGATCACAGGCGCAGAGTTCAAGGTATCGGGCGGCACTGTATCGGGTAAAATCGGTTCCACAGGTATCGCTGTTGTAGTACAGGGCGACACAACTCCCACAGCATGGGCTGATCAGGAGAGCAAGCAGTTCTCCAGCGAGACCATCACTGTAGGACTCAGCCTCAACAACGCAACAAGCGGCACATATCAGCTCGAGGACTACACACCCGTTAAGTTCACAGGCTCACCGAAGATCAAGATCGGTTCCGACTATAAGTACGGCGATACGATCAACCTCACTCTCACAGCCACAGACGGTAAGCAGACTACAACCACCAAGTACGAGTACAAGAAGGTCAAGGTAGAAACATCGGGCGTTTACATCATCGTTCCGAAGAGCGTTGTGGATTCCGCTAAATGGACTCCCACCCTCTACTGCTACATCTACGACACAGACTCGGGCAACGGTAAGAAGCAGGGCGGTAAGACATACTCCAACGGCGCATGGCCGGGCGAGGAGATGGAATTTGACCCCGCTATCAACGCTTACTATTATGAGGTTAAGAAGTACTGCATCGAGGCTACAACCACAAAGGTTGACAACGCTGGCAACGTACTCGCTTCCTCAGACCCGACAGCATCTACATTCGTACTCGCTAACTCGACAAAGGCTCACATCATCGTCAGCGACTCCGCTAAGAAGAACCTCGTAACAGGCAGATCCGAGGGTAACCAGTATCCCGGAAGCTCCACAAAGAGAACTCTCGACCTCCTCGCGAAGTCCCACGAGTTCACCGATCTCTCGAAGCCGAACTCTCCTACATGGAAGGATACAACACTCGTTCCCGGTCAGCAGGCTGCAGTTTCCGCAACGGACGTTACAAAGGGCAATATCGCTACAGAGAAGCCGACCGAGACTGAAACCCAGACTCAGACTCAGACCGCTACCGCTACAGATCCCGTTCCGAGCGGCAAGCTTTACGGTGACGCTAACAACGATTCCAAGATCAACGTTAAGGACGCTACCGCGATTCAGAAGCACGCAGCAGACCTTGAAAAGCTCACAGGCGACGGCTTGATCCTCGCCGACGTTGACGGCTCCAAGTCCGTCAACATCAAGGACGCTACATACATTCAGAAGTACTGCGCAGCCCTCGACGGCACAGCAAACGTCGGTAAGAAATACGGCGGCTAATCAAAACCAAAATGGCTCTCTGTCAATAGTTGGGGTAAACCCGAATAAAAAG
>JAHLBL010000127.1 GCA_020625635.1 bacterium | reverse complement strand
TTAAGGTACTTTGCTCCCGCGCTCTTTTTAAGCGTGACGAGCACCTCGCCCTCGGCGTATTCACCGCGGAGCTTTTTTTCTGTTTTCACCGCGTAGTCCTGAGCGGAAACATTGATCGCCGCCGAGCTTACGGTGATTGTCGCCGCGATAACCACGGCGGCAAGCTTTTTGAAAAATTTCATAGTTACCTCCGAAAATCAGTATTCATATATGTAGTGCCATATATTACCTGATTTGTTTCAATTATTATAAAATAATTATGTAAAAAATTTTAGCACATTACGGCTGAAAAAACAATAGAATTTTTTCCATACTTTCAATATTATTTTTATTAAAACTATTGAAAAATTTGTATGTAAATTATATAATAATTGTATATTTGAGCCGAAAGGGTGATATACATGAGAAAAACAAAAATAATCTGCACGCTCGGTCCCGCGTGTGACGACAAGGAAGTCCTCAAAGCGATGATTTTCGCGGGAATGAACGTTGCCAGAATAAATATGTCCCACGGAACTCACGAGGAGCAGAAGGTCAGGCTCGACCGTCTCAAGGAAGCGATAAAGGAGACGGGACAGAATGTCGCGATCCTGCTCGACACCAAGGGCCCAGAGGTCAGGATCGGAGTTTTCGAGGGCGGCAGCGTTATGCTCGACGCGGGGCAGGAGTTCCGCCTCACACGCAGCAACGAGGTCGGCACAAAGGACGGAATCGGTATCAGCTATCCCAAGCTGATTGATATTTTCCTGCGAGAAAAGCCGCAGGCTGTCGGCAGAAGGATCCTCCTTGACGACGGTAAGATCGTCATTATCGTAGCCGACGTGACCCACGACGCTATCATCTGCCGCGTTGAAAAGGGCGGCGTGCTCTCCAACAGAAAGAGCATCAACATCCCGAATTACCACATAAATATGCCTTACGTCAGCGCCAAGGACAGAGCCGACATCGAGTTCGGTCTCAACGAGGGCGCGGAGATCGTAGCCGCGAGCTTTATCCGCTCGGCTGACGACGTAAACACCCTGCGCGACTATATCGACAGTATCGGCTTCGAGGGCGTTGACATCGTTTCCAAAATCGAGAACCAGAGCGGCTATGACGACATCGACCGCATTATCGACGCCTCCAACGGAATTATGGTAGCGCGCGGCGATATGGGCGTTGAGATCCCGTTTATAAAGCTCCCAGAGATCCAGAAGACCATCATCAGAAAGACTGTCGCAAAGGGCAAGTACGTCATCACCGCAACCCAGATGCTCGAGAGTATGACGACCAATCCTCTGCCTACGCGTGCCGAGATAAGCGACGTAGCGAACGCCGTTTACGACGGAACCTCCGCCGTAATGCTTTCGGGCGAATCCGCGGCGGGCAAATACCCGATCGAGAGCGTTATGGCGCTCGCCGATATCTGCACCGAGGCTGAGAGCAACCACGAGGACGCTCTGCTCCAGCAGTATATCGACCAGTTCGACGACGAAAACAGCTTCCGCAAGAGTATATGCAAGTCAGCCCGCGAGGTCGCTATGGCTGTCGGCGCGAAGGCTATCATTGTTGAGTCCGCTACGGGTAAGGTCGCCCGCGCTATGGCTCACTTCCGTCCCGACTGTCCGATCATCGCGGTAGTTACCTCGACGCTTATCCAGCACAAGCTCTGCCTCAGCAGCGGTGTTACGGCTGTCCTCGGCGACAACCTCACCGACACCGACGCGATCACCCAGCAGGCTATGGAAAAAGCTATGGGAACGGGAATAGTTAAAAAGGGCGATATCGTAGTCGTTATCTCCTCCAATAAAATCGATCCGTCCTACGGCACGGACACTCTCCAGATCAAGGTTCTGTGATGAATAATATTATTCTCGTCGGAATGCCCGGCAGCGGAAAGAGTACGCTCGGCGTTGTGCTCGCGCGCAGGCTCGGCTACGGATATCTCGACACCGACTCTTTTATTTCTCAGAGAGAAAAAAGCACGCTTCAGGGCATAATCGATAAAAAGGGGCTCGGCTATTTCCTCGAGACCGAGAGCTCTGTCGGCAGTGAGATCGTCTGCGACAGGGTTGTGATAGCGACGGGCGGCTCGATGGTGCTTTCCGCCGAGGCGATGAAGCACTTAAAGGAGCTCGGCACGGTTATTTATATAAACGTACCGCTAAGCGAGCTGCGCCGCAGACTGAGGAACTACGCCGACAGGGGGATCGCCATGAAGGACGGCGAGACGCTCGACGATATCCTCGCGATACGCGAGCCGCTTTATCGGGGCTACGCCGATATAGTGGTGGATTACCGCGACGGAAACTCCCTCGAGGAGACCGCGGACGATATCTGTGAAAGGCTGAAAAAGTATTAATACAAATAATTAGGGCAGAAAGGTTGAAATACACCTTCTGCCCGTTTTTTAGCTGTATTTTTCCGCCTGCGCCACGGCGAGCCTGTCGCAGCGCTCGTTCTC
The DNA here is from genome assembly GCA_020625635.1 of bacterium. Taxonomy (GTDB): domain Bacteria; phylum Bacillota; class Clostridia; order Oscillospirales; family Acutalibacteraceae; genus Ruminococcoides. The sequence goes on along the minus strand of JAHLBL010000127.1, from coordinate 2,922 downwards.
GGGATGTCCCGCGTGACCCTTTACCCAGTTGAACTTTACGCTGTGCTTTTTAAGGAGATTAAGGAGCTTTTCCCACAGCTCGGGGTTGAGCGCCTTTTCCTTTTTGTTGCGCATCCAGCCGTTAGCCTTCCACTTCTCCGCCCAGCCGAGATTTACCGCGTTCGCCACATACTGGCTGTCGGTGTACAGCTCGACCTCGCACGGTTCCTTCAAAAGCTCCAGCGCGCTGATCACGGCGGTGAGCTCCATTCTGTTGTTGGTGGTGTCAGCCTCGCCGCCCGATATTTCCTTCTCGACGTCCTTGTATCTGAGGATAGCGCCCCAGCCTCCCGGACCGGGATTGCCCTTGCACGCGCCGTCCGTAAAAATTTCTACCTTCTTCAAAACGTACCCTCCAAATAAATTCTGTTGATTATTTTATAATAAATCCTCCGATTTTTAATGCCATAACAGAATTATAATTGCCGAAGAGGGGATAATACTAACATTTGGAAAACCGCGCGTACATATTCGGGTATACATCCATCATAATTTGTATAAATCCCTTGACATAACCCTGCAAAATAAGGTAAAATATAATGAATAATTTTAGATAATAGGTAAATAGCGCAATTTACCTTTAAGCTTTATTGACGCGGGAAACAAGCCGTATCGGAAACGGACTTTCGCGTCGGTACGGCGATATTTAAAAAATTAACAGGAGGATATTTTTGTGCCGGCAGATAATAACAGAAGCCGAAATAATTACAGCGGCAAACGGAACGCCAGGACTGTAAAAAACAATTCGGCTAAAAGCTTTAAGAATAATTTCAAGCCCTACAAGAAAAACGGCGGCGACAAGCACGCTGCGAAGCGTCAGGCTAAGCCGTCCGTAAAGGTCGCTTTTCTCGGCGGTCTTAATGAAATTGGAAAGAACATCACTCTCTTCGAGTGCGAGGGCGACATCGTACTGCTCGACTGCGGTATGGCATTTCCCGACGGCGATATGCTCGGCGTCGACCTTGTAATCCCCGATTTTACCTACATTGAACAGAATATCGACAGAGTGAGGGGACTTGTAGTCACCCACGGTCACGAGGACCACATCGGAGGAATCCCGTTTTTGCTCGCAAAGATGAACATTCCGATTTACGGCACGCCGCTCACTATCGGACTTCTCGGCAACAAGCTCAAGGAGCACAGCCTCTTCAATTCCGCCAAGCTCAACGTCGTGAACGCGGGCGGAAGGGTAAAGCTCGGCTGCTTCGAGGCTGAGTTCATCCACGTCAACCACTCTATCCCGGGCTCGTGCGCTATCGCGTTCCATACGCCCGCGGGCGTGATTGTCCACTCGGGCGACTTTAAAATCGACTGCACGCCCTTCGTCGGAGAGATGATCGACCTCCACGCGTTCGCTAAGCTCGGTCACGAGGGCGTTCTCGCCTTCCTCTGCGAGAGCACCAACGCCAACCGCCCGGGCTACACCGCCACGGAGCAGAGCGTCTCGCGCAGTCTCGACGCGATTTTCAACGAGGCTGAGCACAACCGCATCATCATCGCCACATTCGCCTCGAACGTCAACCGCGTTCAGCAGATTATCGAATGCGCCGTGAAATACAAGCGCAAGGTAGCGCTTTCGGGACGCTCAATGGTCAACTATATGAGCGTAGCCCGCGACCTCGGATGTCTCAGCATCCCCCAGAACGTCCTTATCGACATAGATATGCTCGATAAATACCGCCCCGAGGAGATCGTTCTGATTACGACAGGCAGCCAGGGTGAGCCTATGTCCGCGCTGTCGCGTATGGCGTTCTCCGACCACCGCAAGGTTATGGTAGGCGAGGGCGACCTGATCATCATTTCCGCTAACCCCATCCCGGGCAACGAGAAGTCCGTCGGCAACGTCGTTGACGAGCTTCTGAAGCGCGGCTGCAAGGTCATTTACGAGTCCATGTACGACGTCCACGTTTCGGGACACGCGTGCCAGGAGGAGCTTAAAATCCTCCAGAAGCTTATAAGCCCCAAGTATTTCATTCCCGTTCACGGCGAGCAGAAGCACCTTAGAAAGAACGCCGAGCTCGCTCTTATGCTCGGAATGGACAAGAGCAATATCTACATCGGCGACATCGGCTCGCAGATCGAGATAAATGAAGATTATATGAAGGAGCTCGCTCCCGTGCCCGCAGGCAAGGTATTTGTCGACGGTCTCGGCGTAGGCGATGTAGGCTCCATCGTCCTGCGCGACAGAAAGCACCTCGCTCAGGACGGACTTATCATCATCGTAGCTTCGCTCGACGTATACGACGGTCACGTTATCAGCGGTCCCGATATCGTTTCGAGGGGCTTCGTATACGTCCGCGAGAACGAGGCTCTGCTCGATGAGATCCGCTCGGCGTCGCTGAGGATTCTCGAGGACTGCGCCGACCGCAATATCCACGAGTGGGGCACGATAAAGAACAGAATCAAAGACGAGATCTCAAAGATGATAGGTCATAAAACAGGCCGTTCGCCTATGATCCTGCCCATACTGCAGGAGGTATAACGGTCAGGCGTTCGGCTTGACATAACCGCCCGTCCCTCATAATCGGGGACTTTCGGCGCTACTTTGATTTACAGCAGGTAAACTATTATGAGAAGAAGAATCTGGACAGTAACACCATGGTTTTTTATATTTTCAATAGCTATGCTCGTGATGGCGTGCGTGACGTATAAGTACGACACGACTGCCGCGTTCACAGAGCTCGGTGTCGCCGTGGGCTCCTCCGTGATAGTGTTTATATTTACGTTCAGGTTCCGCCGTCACGTCGACCGCACGATAAAGGGCATATTCTCGGGCGTTTCCGAGATAAACCGCTCCTTCCTCGAGCGCTTTAAAATGCCCGTTGTCGCTACGGGAAAGTACGGCGATATCCTCTGGAGCAACTCCAGATTCAAAAAGCAGCT
>JAHLBL010000126.1 GCA_020625635.1 bacterium | reverse complement strand
CCTGTCGTAAAGCTCCGCGACGGCGCTCTCAACTCCGAAGCCCGTTAAAAGAGCGTACAGCGCTTCGGCAATCGTACGACAGTCGGCGTCCCTGCAGGCGTCGCTGAATTCAACGAGCCTGCCGATCACACAGGAGCGGAGCTCCTCGAGCGAGGCGAGCGCGGCGGCGTCCTCGTCAGTGAGCTTTTCAAAGCCCGACGGGTTGTTGACAAAAGGACGCTTCAGCGCGGAACGGTCGATATTCCATATGTAGAGGTAGTTTTCAAAATCGGCAATCTGCTCCTCGGACAATCCCGCAAGCCCCGTTTTGAGCATCGAGAGCAGGTTCTCTCTGTCGAAGCCAGAGAGGACACAGTCAACGGCGCAGCAGATAAAACGGACTACCGGCTTGGTGAAAACGTCGTTGGGGATCCCCATAAAATACGGTATGCCGTACTTCTCAAAAACGGTGTCGAGTATGCCGACATAGGCGGAGCTGTCGCGGTTCACAACGGCTATATCGCTGTAGTGGCAGCCCTGCTTTATAACAAGCTCCTTTATCTTGCGCGCGACAAAATCGACCTCGCCGTAGATGTTATCCGCGACATAGGTTTCAATATTATCCGCGTGCTTTTCATAAACTGCGTCATTGAGGCGCAGAATATATTTTTCTAAAAAGGAAATATCCTCCCTGTTGCTTCGTCTGAATCCGCCGAGCACCATATCGGGCTTACGCTCCGTACGGTTCGCTGCCGCGATTCGCTTGATCGCCTTGCGGGTACGGTTTGTCGTGGCGAAAATCTCGCTGTCACGCTCGTTTGAATTTATGTTGAGAGTAATATAAAAATCCCTGCTGCGGTTCATAAGCAGCTCTATAATATCGAGCTGCTGACGCGTAAAGCCCGAGAACGAATCCACGGCGATCGTGTAATCGCTGAACAAATCGCTGTCGAGCAGAATATTTTTCAGACGGGTAAGATCCTCGAGCGGATCTATTCGGCTGTCCGAGAGAAGCGCATCGTAAACGTCGAGCACGAGAGCGGTTTCGTCAAGCTTCTGCCTGAGTATTTCACCGTCGACCTTATCGCGCGCCGAGCGGAGCATTTCCGTGGAAATATTGTCCTTTCTGCACTCCTGAAGGGAGTGAAGCATAAGGTCGAGCACCGACCTGTGAGACGCGCTGTATAGCCTGAGCCTGTCCTGAGACCGCTCTATAGCCTTGCTCATAAGGATGCGCCTCACACCGTCGTCGATGACGTTCTGAGCTATGTGTCCCGTATTTTTGAAAACATACTCGCACAGACGGCTGAAGCCGAACACAAGGATATTGCGGGACAGACGCGCGCCGAGCCTGTTTAAAAACGCGGTCTCGGTCTCAAAGGAGCTCTGGTCGGGAACGAGCACCAGAAGCTTGTTCTCACCCTTTTTGCAGAGGTCGCATATTATATCCGTCACGACAGTCGTTTTTCCGCTGCCGCTGACGCCTGAAATAATCTGAAGCATATCCATACTCCTTAATAAGTATCATTTATAATTTATAATGAGTATATCACAGGGAATGTCCCATAAAAAGGTCTATGAGAATAAAGAACAAAATTTTTCAAAGTATTCTAAAATCTTAAAACGAACCTCATATCCGCCCGAGGTCATCATATTGTACTCGGAATCCGTAGTATTTTCCTTCAGAGAATTATAATTCGTACTGCCTCCGACACAGAGCGAGGGGTACATAACGCACCACCAGTTATGTCCGCTGCCGCTGCCTATCGTGATCCTCAGAGCGTCATAAAAGCCCGAGGGCATTGTCACGCCGCCGTAATAACGAGTGTCAAAGTACATATTTTTGATTTCTGCCTTGACCTTATAATCATAGCCGTTGTCGTAAACCTCTTTCTGAGCGACGTTGGCTATGGACTGGAGCTGTTTTTTAGTGAGGCTTTCCGCCTGCGATACACTTTCTGAGCTTTTAAACAGCTCCTCCGTATACTCGAGCACCCTGTCCCTCACCTTGATTTTGAGCTGCTGATCCTGCTCGCTGTCCGAGTTCGCGAGAATATGGAGACGGAACACGCTGTCGCTTAAATCGGCGCACTCCGCGAAGAAGGGTATCATCGAAAAAAGCGCTGTGATTATAAACGCTGCGATAACTGATTTGATAATATTTTTCATAAAAACAACCTGCCTTAATTCTGTATCAGAATTATTGGCAGGTTAAAAATTTTTATTCAATTATTGAGCAGCCTTCCTTTACGGGAGCGCAGACGAAAACGTCTCTGTACGTTTTCCTGAGAACCTCGGCGCATTTCTCGGCTTTTGAGAGCTTGGAGAACACGGCGAACACAGCCGAGCCCGAACCGCTCATACAGGCTCCGAGCGCCTTGTTCCTGAGCATGATCCTCTTTACATCCTTTATGTCCTCGATGTTGAGAGCGATCTCGAAGTCGTTCAGAAGCGACGTAGTAAACTGGAACATATCGTGGGAGTATATCGCCTTTACCATCTCGGCGGTAAACTCGGGGTGATTGAGGTTAGCCGAATCGACCAGCCTGTACGCCTCGGCAGTGCTGACGCTGACCTCGGGCTTGCAGATAACTATATCGCACGCGGGCATTGAGGGGAGCTTCTTCAGCTTTGTGCCCGTACCGCTTGCGATGCGTGTACCGCCTATGATGCAGAACGGGATATCAGCTCCGACCTTCGCCCCTATATCGCACATTTCATCCTCGCTGAGGTGAGTGCCGAAGATATAGTTCATAGCGAGTATAACGGCGGCGCCGTCGGCGCTTCCGCCCGCGAGACCGGCCTGAGTCGGAATATTCTTGTCGATCGTGATTTTAAGTCCCTTTTTCGCGAGTTTATTATAGTCGAAAAACCTTTCGGCGGCTTTATAAACTATATTGCGCTCATCACAGGGAACGCCCTCGTAATCACAGACAATCTCGATATCGTCGCCGTCGGTTTCCTCGACGGTCACATAGTCGTAAAGGCTGACGGTCTGCATTACCATACTGACGTCATGATAGCCGTCGGCTCGTCTGCGCAGGACGTCGAGAGAAAGATTGATTTTGGCGGGAGCCTGAACCTTAACCTTCATTTTTAAGCTCCTCCAGAAATTCCGCGATACGCTTCATAGCTTTCTTGATGTTCTTCATTGACTGAGCGTAGGAGACACGGATAAAGCCCTCGCCGCACTCGCCGAAGGCAGTGCCCGGAACAACGGCGACACGCTTCTCCTTAACGAGCCTTGTGGCGAACTCGTCGCTCGACAGTCCCGTTGACTTTATGCATGGGAAGGCGTAGAACGCGCCGAGCGGCTCGAAGCAGGTAAGTCCCATCTCATTGAATTTTCCTACAATATATCTGCGGCGCATATCATAATCGTCGCGCATAGCCGTCACATCGTCGTCGCCGTTTTTGAGCGCCTCGATAGCAGCATACTGAGCTGTTGTCGGAGAGGACATTATGCCGTACTGGTGGAGCTTCGTGAGCTGCTTTACGATCTCAGCGGGACCGAGAGCGTAGCCGAGACGCCAGCCTGTCATAGCGTAAGCCTTTGAGAAGCCGCTGACAATCACGGTTCTCTCCTTCATCCCGTCGATTTCGGCGATGGAAACGTGCTTTCTTCCGCCGTAGGTGAGCTCGGCGTAAATCTCGTCCGAAACGACAAAAAGGTCGTGCTTTTTGATGACCTCGGCGATAGCCTCCAAATCCTCGCGCTCCATAATCGCGCCAGTTGGGTTGTTCGGGAACGGAAGGATGAGCAGCTTGCTTTTTTCGGTAACAGCGTTTTCAATCTCCTCGGGCGTAAGCCTGAAGTTGTTTTCAGCCTTGGTCTCGATCACAACGGGAACGCCTCCCGCCATAACGGTCAAGGGATCGTAGCAGACGAACGCGGGCTGAGGAATCAGCACCTCGTCGCCATGGTTGATAAGCGTACGGCAGACCAGGTCGATAGCCTCACTGCCGCCTACGGTAACGAGCACCTCGGTGTCGGGCTCGTAAGAGACATTGAAGCGGCGGTTCATATAACGTGAAATCTCCCTGCGAAGCTCAATAAACCCGCGGTTCGGGGTATACCACGTCTTTCCGTTCTCGAGCGAACGGATACCCGCGTGGCGGATATGCCACGGAGTCTTGAAGTCGGGCTCGCCGATGGACAGTGAAATGACGTTGTCCATCTCCACCGCGATATCAAAAAACTTTCTGATACCCGAGGGCTTGACCGACTTTATGGTATCGTTTATGTAATCCTGACAATCAATCACAGAACCATACTCCTCCCGTCATCAAGCTCATCCTCGTCGGCAAGGCTCACGCCGCCGATTTTATATGCCTTGAGCATAAAGTGGGTAGCTGACGCGATTACTCCGTCGACACAGGAGATTTTACGCGCGACGAAGGAAGCTACATCCTGCATTGACGTGCCCCTTACGAACACGGCGAAATCGAACGAGCCTGCCATAAGGTAGAGGTCTGTGACCTCCTCAAAGGACATAATCTCCTTTGCTATCAAATCAAAGCCGGTTTCCTTTTTGGGGGTGACCTTGAGCTGGATTATAGCCGTAACTCCGCTGTCGGGGATTTTCTCATAGTCGACGAGAGCGCGGTAGCCCTTTATAACGCCTTTCTGCTCGTATTCCTTAATCTGGGCGGTTATATAATCCTCGGGCTCGCCGAGCATAAGCGCGAGCTCCTTGGCTGTGTATGTGCTGTTTTCGCATAAGATTTCGAGTAATTTGTCCATGGAATCATTACCTTTCCACCCGCTTAATAAATAAACGTGTCCGTGCGGGTAAACGGACGCGTCAGACCGTAACGGCTTTTTTGAGATTTATCTTTACGTCAAGGTTGACGCAGATCGCTGTAGCTATACAGAACAGCTCGCGGTTCTCGGCAAAAACATTGAGCTCTACCCCGTCGCCCGACTTGCTGTAGCGCAGGCAGTGAGTTGCGACAAGGGAATTGTCGGCGTCAATAATATCGAAGGACTTTGTAAAAACATCGCCCCTAATATGCCACGAGTTGCCGTAATAATAGCAGTTGACGGCTGTTGGATTGCTGTTGAGAATGAACTTGATATTGCGGTTATACGCCGTAATCGAGTAAGCCCTGAGCGCTGGAAGCGGAAGCTGCTTGATTTTCATAAGAACCGTTCCGCTAAGGTCGGTCAGGTAAATTGTACTCTTCGAGCCTGTTACATAATACTTTTCGTTACACTCTTCGTCCAACACAACAAACAGACTGTCATCAACAGTTTTATCACGCTTGATAAACAATTTCATAATCATCACCGATTATTATTATGAGCATTGTAAAAGAATTTATGTTACGACAATTATTATAACAGACTAATTATAACATATTTTCAGAAAATAACAATAGAAAAAAGAAAAACAGAACGGCTTAAAGCTAAAAGCCGTTCTGTATTGAATCATAAGTTTTGTGATAAAGAAG
>JAHLBL010000125.1 GCA_020625635.1 bacterium | reverse complement strand
CCCTCATAAACCTTGGGATCTCTTACGTCGAACTCGTGAACGGGAGCGCGTTCAGCGCTTACAAGAGCCTCATAGAATATTTCATATTCTTCCTTATTCATCGGACAGTTAAGGTAATCTGTGCCGTCGCCCTTGCCGTATCTCGACTCAAAAAACGCTCTGCTCATATCTATACTGTCAAAAGTAACAATAGGAGCCGCCGCGTCGAAGAACGACATAGCCTGACCGAATTTACCGTAAATGTAATCAGCCAGCTTGTCCGAGGTCAGCGGACCTGTGGCGATTATGGTGATTTCATCCTCATTTATAGAGGTTATTTCATCACTAATAACATTGATATTATCATTATTACGGATTTGTTCGGTAACATATTGAGAGAAAATATCCCTGTCGACTGCTAAGGCTCCGCCTGCGGGAACTCTCGCGATATCAGCCGCCTTAAGAAGCAGAGAATCAAGCATTCTCATTTCCTCTTTAAGCAAGCCAGCCGCAGAGCTAACTCTGTCCGCCTTAAACGAATTAGAACAAACAAGCTCAGCGAATAAATCAGATTTATGAGCAGGGCTTTTTTTAAGCGGCTTCATCTCATAAAGGTTAACCTTTATTCCGCGTTTCGCGACCTGATAAGCCGCTTCACATCCAGCAAGACCTGCGCCTATAATGTTAACAGTCATCAGCTTTTAATCGGCTTTTCGTAGCCGCAGTCCTTATTCTCACAGAAGAGAACCTGCTTTTTGCCTTTCTTTTTGAAGAGAACTCCTCCGCACTGGGGACATCTCTCTTCAACGGGCTCGTTCCATGAAACGAAATCGCATTTCGGATAATTACTGCAACCATAAAAAATAGTTTTCTTTTTCGTAGTTTTTATTATAACATCACCGTCAGAACACTTGGGACATTTAACTCCTGTTTTCTGAACAAATTTCTTGACATTCTTACACTCAGGATATCCGGGGCAAGCGATAAACTTACCGAATCTGCCAAACTTTACGACCATATTGCGTCCGCAGTTCTCGCAGATAATATCGGTTTTATCCTCCTCGAGCTCTATCTTAACGCCTTCCATATCGGCTTTGGCTTTTTTTAGGGTTTCATCAAAATCTTTGTAGAAGCCGTCGATAAGCGATCTCCAGTCAACATCGCCCTTTTCAACAGTGTCGAGGCTGTCTTCCATCTGAGCGGTGAACTTAAGGTTAACGATCTTCGGAAAACGCTCTTTCATAAGCTTAACGAGCGCTTCACCGAGCTCTGTCGGTACGAGGGTTTTACTCTCGCGCTTGACGTACTCGCGGCTTGTTATCGTTGATATTGTAGCAGCATAAGTCGACGGACGACCTATACCGTTCTCCTCGAGAGTCTTGATAAGAGACGCTTCCGTATATCTCGGCGGTGCCTGTGTGAAGTGCTGGTTAGGCACGATCTCTTTTTTACGGACAGACATACCCTTTTCAAGCGGCGGAAGCTCAAGCGACTTTTCCTCCGCGGTGTCCTTGCTCTCGGTGTAAAGCTGAGTAAAGCCGTCGAAGCTTACGGTATAGCCCGAAGCCTTGAAAACATATCCGTTGCCTTCGATGTCGGCACGTGTGGTTTTCTGGATGCTGTCAGCCATCTGGGACGCTACAAAGCGCTTCCAGATAAGGCTGTAAAGCTTATACTGGTCGCTCGTCAGGTTGTGCTTGATTTTATCAGGCTCAAGCGAAGGCATAGTAGGCCTAATTGCCTCGTGTCCGTCCTGAGCGTTAGAACGCGACTTGAAGAATCTCGGTTTCGGAGGAAGATATTTTTCACCGAATGTGTTTCCGATATACTCGGTAACCTCAGCTACAGCCTGTGCCGAAATTCTGAGGGAGTCGGTTCTCATATATGTTATAAGACCCGTAGCGCCAAGTTCATCAATTTCAATACCTTCGTACAGCTCCTGGGCAACCTTCATGGTTCTTCTCGACTGGAAGCCGAGCTTTCTTGATGCTTCCTGCTGTAATGTTGAGGTGATAAACGGAGGCGCGGGACTTTTTTTACGGGTTCCGTGCTTAACGTCAGTTACAAAATAATCGGCGTTTTCAAGCTTGGAAAGGATTTCCTCGGCTTCCTGCTGATTATGTATCTTATCTTTTCCGAGGTGTAAGGTGGCGGGGAAAGCTTTTCTGGAACCCTTGGGGACAAACTTTGCGTCGATCGTCCAGTATTCCTCGGGCTTGAATGCTCTGATTTCCTCTTCCCTGTCAACAATAATTCTGACAGCGACAGACTGAACACGTCCCGCGGACATTCCTCTTCTGATTTTCTGGGAAACAAACGGGCTGAGCTTATAGCCTACAAGACGGTCAAGCACACGGCGCGCCTGCTGAGCGTCAACAAGATCAAGGTTGATGCTTCTCGGAGCTTCCATTCCCTTTGATACGCCTGACTTAGTGATTTCATTGAACTCAACGCGGTTGGAATCGTTCAGATCCAAATCAAGAATATATGCCAAATGCCATGAAATAGCTTCTCCCTCGCGATCAGGGTCGGTCGCAAGAAATACTTTATCACACGACTCGGCGTGCTTTTTTATATCCTTAACAAGCGTTTCTTTACCTTTTATAATTGTGTATTTAGGCTCGTAGTTGTTTTTAATATCTACGCTCAGTCGGGCGTCGGGAAGGTCTCTGACGTGACCCATCGAGGCGATTACGTCAAAATCCTTACCAAGATATTTTTTAATAGTCTTAGCTTTAGCGGGAGACTCAACAATTACAAGATTGGACATCTTTTCATAACCTTTCCGCTCACTGTAGTTTTGTGGTTTACTTCCTTACCGTGAGCATATAAGGAGTAAATAAGTGGTGTTATAACAGCCGATAGCTTCTGCCTTTGACGCAAACAATCAGCTTTTTGATTTCAAGTACGGTCAGTATAGAGGACAGCTTAGGAACAGGTAACTGTGTTATCTCGGCGATTTTATCCACGTGAACAGGCTCAGCGCCGACAGCGTAGTAAACCTTCTCCTCATCCTCGGACAGCTTAAGCCCTTCCTTGTGAACGGGGACTTCGGATAAATCGCTGGTTTTCAGTCCGTTAATATCCTCGGGAGCTTTTCCTTTTATCGGAATAACGTCTATAATGTCATCCTTCGGCTGTGCTTCAACGGCAAGCTCCGAGGTAACATAAAGATTGTCAAAGGAGTCGATTATATCCTTGTAGTCGGTAATCAGCGTGGCTACCTTATCTTTTACAAGCTCGTTAGAGCCGTAAAAGTGAGGATCGACAGGTCCCGCAAGCGCGAATATTTTCTTATTCGGATCCTGCTCAAGCGCGGAGTTCACCGTAATCAGCGAACCGCTCTTTCGTCCAGCCTCTACTACAAGTATTCCGTTTGAAAGCGCCGAGATAATTCTGTTTCTCTGCGGAAAATGAAACGGAAACGGCTCTGTATCGGGAGGATATTCCGATATAACCGCGCCTCTGAAAGTAATGCTGCTTCTCATACCTGCGTTTTCACGCAGATAATTATAATTGATTCCGCATCCGAGCACGCATATAGTTACTCCCTCGGCGGCTAAAGCGCCTTGATGAGAAGAACTGTCTATTCCCAGCGCACCTCCGCTTACAATTGTGATTCCGACTTTTGCGAGGTTATACGAAATGCTGTACGCGGAACGTATACCGTACATTGAGGCGCGGCGTGTACCGACAACGGCGATCGAAAGCCTGTCATCGATATCAGGCAGCATACCTGATATGTAAATGACCGCGGGAGGATCATCAATATCATAAAGACATCTGGGATAATAAGGATTGTCCAGCGACACAACTTCGTAACAATACTTGCTGCATTTTGAAAGAATATCATCAGCGACCGACAACGGCGTGTTCATCATACTATTGATTTCATTTTCGGAGAAAAGCCCCGAAAGGCGCCACTCGTTTTCCCCGCCGAGATAAAAGGTCTCTATGCTGTCATACAGCTCAGAAACCTGCTTAGCCTTCGGGGTGCAATATCCAACAGCCTGTGAAAACCATATCCAGTGTCTTAAACTAATCATTTGACCATTTCCCAGATTATAATACCTGCAGCTATCGACGCGTTCAGTGACTCCGCGCGTCCCTTCATCGGAATAGTTATTTTTTTATCACATGATTCTACGGTTTCGGGTTTAAGACCGTTGCCCTCATTGCCGATAACGGCGACACAGGGCTCGGTAAAACCGATTTCGGTAACAGAATATGCGTCGCTGTCAACTACAGCGGCGTAAGAGTTAAGCTCCTTATGCTCACTCAAAAATTCCGCTATAGAAGAAACGACAGTATAAGGCACTCTGAAAACAGCGCCCATACTTCCTCTTACAACTTTCGGCGAATAAATATCACATGTATCGGCGGACATAATAATGCCGTCTATACCGATTGCCTCAGCAGTCCTCAGAATGGTACCGAGATTCGAGGGATCCTGGATATTATCCAAAGCCAGAAATTTACCGTTACTCTTAATTTTACCAAATAGAAAAGGATTGTCAAGAGTTTTTATTATACAAAGAACGCCTTGCGGCGATTTTGTGTCGCAAATATGCTCAAAAACAGATTCGGATACAACATATGTTTTATCCGCTTTATCGGATAAAAGCGCTGTATCCTCAGCGTATTTATCCTGTGCGGAGTCGGTAATGATAAGCGCGGATATTTTCGCGTCGGATAACGCGGCGTCCCTGCACACACGCAGACCTTCCGCGATGAACTCTCCGTTAACCCTGCGGTATTTAGAGCTTTTATTCAGTTTTATTATGTGTTTAATCAGCGGATTATCCTTGCTGCTTATTCTGACCATACTTTTCCTCATATCAAAATAGCAAAAGCGTTTGGTGTTAACCAAACGCTATTACATCATTATTATTTTGCAGCCTTAGCCTGCTCAACAAGAGCTGTGAAAGCGGCGGGATCCGAAATAGCAATCTCGGAAAGCATCTTACGGTTAAGTGTAACGCCAGCCTTCTTAAGACCGTTCATAAATGTAGAATAGTTCACGCCGTTAGCCTTGCAGCCTGCGGAAATTCTGGTGATCCAAAGACGACGGAAATCTCTCTTCTTCTGCTTACGGCCGATGTAGGCATAGTTGCCTGACTTCATAACGGCCTGCTTAGCCATCTTAAAATGTCTGGATTTAGAACCAAAATAGCCCTTAGCGAGCTTTAATACTTTTTTTCTTCTCTTGCGAGTAGCCATCGCACCTTTTACTCGTGCCATATTTATTACCTCCGTTAATTAAAAGTCGAATAATCAGAAATTATTTATAAGGAATCAGACGCTTAATCTGTGCAACATTGGTCTTATCGGCACAAACTGTCTGGCGAAGACCTCTCTTACGCTTTCTGGTTTTCTTGTTAAGAATGTGAGATTTGTTAGCATGAGCACGGATTACCTTACCGTTCTTGGAAAGCTTAAAGCGCTTTTTAGCTCCGCTGTGTGTTTTGAT
>JAHLBL010000124.1 GCA_020625635.1 bacterium | reverse complement strand
ACGGGACAGGAGGATACAGAAATCCCTTCTGAAACAGTTACGGAAACCGAGACTGAATCAGTTACGGAAACAGTAACCGAGACAGAGACCGAAACGGTAACCGAAACAGAAACGGAAACCGAACCCCTTCCCGTTGTCACAAAGCCCGATAAGGTAAAAGGCTTCAGCGTAAAGGCAAAGACCGACAGCTCCGTTTCCCTTAAATGGAAGGCGAGCAACTACGCGATGGGTTATCTTATCCAGCGCGCCGAGGAAACCTCCGCGGGCAAGCTCGGCTCCTACAAGACGCTCACTACCGTTGACGCGAAGTACACCTCCGCTACAAACATAAACCTCAGAGCAGGCACTGTATACAAGTACAGGATCTACGCTATCCGTTACGAGGGCGGCGTTACCGCTTCAAGCGCAGCGACTACACTCACCGTAATGACAAAGGCTTATCCCGTTCTCACCTTCAAGGTTGCAAAGAGAACACAGACCGCTATCAAGCTCAGCTGGACAAAGGCTCTCAACTCCTCGGGTTACGTTCTCTACCGTTCATACGAAAAGGACGGCAAGCTAACCGAGTACAAAAAGTACAAGAAGGTAAAGGGCACAGGCTTTACGGATAAGAACCTCAAGCCCGCTACCGTATATCGCTACAGAGTTTACTCCTACCGCACAGCTCTCGGCTTGACCACAAAGAGCGCGGGCAACGCCGTCAAGACAGTTACGGTCATCCCCGCTCCCAAGAAGATTGTATTCTCCAAGTCGAACACAAACGCGATCAAGTTCAAATGGTCAAAGGTAAAGAACTGCAAGGGCTTTATCGTTTACCGCAAGGAGAACGGCTCCTACAAGGAAATCGCCAAGGTAAAGACAAACTCCTACAAGGACACTTCTCTCTCCAGCGGCACAACCTACGCTTATGTCGTACGCGCGTACAGAGTTGTAAGCGGCAAGACCTATCTCGGTCAGCTGTCCTCAAAGCTCAAGGCTACCACAGAGGCAGGCGGTATTGAGGGACTTAAGGCTAAGAGCTATCTCTCCAGAGTGCTCTTCTCGTGGAACTCCGTAAGCGGCGCCGAGGGATATGATATCTTCGTAAAGAAATCGAACGGCACATGGCTCTACAAGGACTCCACTTCCTACACCAACTACCTCACAGGCAAGCTCAAGCTTGACAAGTCATATACTTATTACATCCGCGCTTACTACACCTCGGGCGGAGAGAAGGTTTACTCCAGAAGCTCCATCAAGACGGTTTCCGCGACCGACACAGCCTACGGACAGACAGTAAGCGGCACATGGGTCGAGGTATGTACCGAAACTCAGACGATGTATATGTACGTTAACGACAAGCTTTACGTTACAACACCTGTCGTAACAGGCAACTACAACAGTCAGGACACCACACCCGGTTACCACACCGTACTCAGCAGACAGTCTCCCTCCGAGCTTATCGGCTCGGCAGGCGACCACACATGGGACGTATGGGTTGACTACTGGCTCGCGTTCACAGGCGACGGTCAGGGAATCCACGACGCTACATGGCGCTCTGCCTTCGGCGGCAGAATCTACATGGGCGACGGCTCCAACGGCTGTGTAAACACCCCCTACAACGCGGTCAAGAAGATTTTCGCCAAGGCGTATGTCGGCATGCCCGTTATAGTTTACTAAGTAAATAATAAAAATCAGGTCGTAAAGACAATGCTGCTTCACAGCTATCCGTCTTTACGACCTTTTTGTTTTAACGATATTCAGATCTGTTTTTTATCAATATTCTCTCTGATTATATCATAAGTCACGCCGTACTTCAGCGCGATATCCTTAGCGTAGCTTACGCCTTGCGGCGGAGCTATCATAACCTTGAAGCTTCGCTGACCGTCATGCACGCCCGTAATAAGGCTCACCGCCTTGCTCTCCTTGCCGACCTCGTCGTTCAGCTCCGAAAGACAGCGCGCGAGCTCGTGCATATGGGTGTTGAAAATCGCCCTCGTGCCGAGGTAGAGCATAGCCTTGACGACGTCCTTCGCGATAAACAGTCCCTCCGCGACATTCGTTGTGGCGAGGCTCTCGTTGAGCAGGAGCAGGCTGCGCGGAGTAGCGCGGTCAAAGATCTCGGAAAGGCGCTTGCTCTCCTCGCCCAGTCGTCCGAGGTCGACCGTGTTGTTCTCGTCCGCAGGAAAATGGGTGTAGATGTTGTCGCAGGGGCTTATAGTCGCCTCCGACGCGGGAACATAAACTCCCCACTGAGCCATTAGCATCGCGAGCCCCACGGCTTGGGTAAAGATAGTTTTACCGCCGCGGTTGGGACCCGTAAGAATGTAGATCCGCTTATCGGCGTCGAACTCCATATCGTTCGTAACTATATCTATGCTGTCGCCGCCGACGTTCTTTATCGCGAGCTTGAGATTGTATATTTCTTTAAACGAACAATATCTCTTGTCCGCGTCGGTGATCTCCGCCTTGCACATAGGCATACCGAGCGCGGTGATTTTATCCGTGAGCTGAGCCCATCTGATGTAGAAAATGATCTCGGGAGTCAGCTTGATCAGCGCGTAGCCGCTTATGTTTATATACTTTTTGAGGGTGGATTTTATGTCCTTGACCGTCCTCTTCATAATATCGGTGACGGACTTTTTCAGCGCGTCGGACAGCGGGTCCGCGCCCGTGAGCTCGTTCGTCTCGATGTGGACGTTATGATTCGCCGCAAGCTGGATCGAGCCTATCACAGTGCCCGAGGTCGGGTTGCTCGTCGGGTGGAACTTCTTTATGTCAGAAACATCCGTGCCGTGGTGGAGGTCGTCGCCTCCGTCGGCAAAGTTGAGGAAGTGCTTCATCAGTCCCGAGCCCCTGAACTCGGTGTCGTTGAGCGAAAGGACTCCCGCGTTCTTCGGACGCAGCAGCTTGTCGAGGTTAACTCCGATCGTGATACTGCGCAGCCTCTGAGCCTTTTCGAACGTCTCGTCGATGTCCTTCTTCAGCTCGGGAAAACCGCTGGCGTGGTAGATCTCGGTTACGATCTCCTTGAGCCTCAGCATTCCCGCGGAACGGATATCAAGCCCCTCGAGCAGCTCCTTAAGCTGTGTAATGCACGCCACATATTCGTCGATCTCGCGCAGGCGGTTGATAAGCATCCACAGCGAGGACGCCTCCTGATCCTTCTGGAAGCGCTCGATTTCTCTCAGGTCGGCGAGCTTCTTAACGAGCTCGCTCATCTCGTCGCGAAGCTTCGGGTGCTTTAAAAAGTCATCAAAAACGTCGCGTCTGTACCGTATAGTCTCCTCATCATCGGTTACCTGAACCATGATCTTCCGCATAAGATTCTTTTCGTAGTTGTCCTCGCTGAGCGCGTCAAGCAGGAACTCAACCGACAAGTCGTTTACCGCTTCATCAGTCAGGGTTTCGCATTTCCTGTCGCTGCTCTCGGGATACATAAGACTGAATTTATCCATAAATATCCACCTCACATAAATACTATCACATAAAAATTGTGATGGCAAGAATTATTTGTAATAAGCTGATGTTTATGGTATAATAAAAAAAGAGGTGTTATTTATGGACAAAATGATTCAGAGAATAAATGAACTGGCTAAAAAGAAACGCGAGGAAGGGCTCACCGAGGCTGAGCAGGCTGAGCAGAAGGAGCTCTACAAAAAGTACCTCGCAGGCTTCAGAAAGAGCTTTGAAAAGCAGCTCGACAACACCGACGTCGAATATCCCGACGGAAGTGTCGTTCCATTCAAGGAAGCGGGGAAAAAGAAAAACTGATTTACGGTCGGGCAGAAAGACGGGACGTTAACCCGCTTTACCCGACCGCTTCTGTTCAGGGCAACAGCATTTTTTCAAATTCATCTGCAAGATTTTGCCGTTGTCGGACGTTTTATTAATGAGAGGGGGAGATACAAGTGGATAATACTGTCGATTTGCAGCTGATTACACGTATTGTAAACGCACACACTGACACGGTTATGCGCATAGCATATCAGCGCACGGGCAATATTCACGACGCTCAGGACATCACCCAGGATGTCTTTCTCTCTCTCATGCAGCGTGACCTCTCCCCTCTCAGCGAAAATGAACTAAAGGCTTACATAATTCGCACCGCCGTCAACAAGTGCAACGACTTTCACCGCCGACTTACGCGCAGGAACGTCGTGTACTTCGACGACACGGAGCCGATTTTTACCGAGGAGGAGCAGAGCATTCTCGACGAGGTGCTGAAGCTCCCGAAAAAGTACCGCGACGTGGTGTATCTCCATTATTACGAGGGATATCAGGTCAAGGAGATTGCCGAAATGCTGGGCTCTAAGCCCGCTACCATAAGCTCTCAGCTTAACCGCGCGAGGGAAAAGCTGAAGCTTATGCTGACCGACGATTGATCGGCTTCCGAAAGGAGGATAATTATGAACAACGAATATAAATCCGCTCTAGATAAAATCACCGCGAGCGACAGCTTTAAAAATGAATTGATAAAAAATATGGGCAGGACAAAAAAGCGCCGTCCAAAGCTTCCGTATATCACGGCGATCGCGGCTTGTCTTGCCGCGGCTATAGCGCTGACGGTTATGCTCGCGCCGATGTCGTCGGTGAATAATCAGAAGCCCGACGCGTCTCCGTCGCACAGCTTTTGTCTCACCGCTTACGCGGCTGAGGACGACAGCGTAGTCAACCGTGAAACCTATGTCGATATCGGCAGGATGAGCGGCTATTTCAGAAGCGTGGACTGGACGTCGCCTGACAACGGCGTTGACGCCGCTAAGCTTAACGGCGACGATGTAAAGAGTATTGTGCCCTGCTTCAAGCTTGATCTTATCTGTGAGGGAAAGGACATCGACACCGTCACGTTCTCCGCGAAGGGCTCAAAATTCTGGATCAACAACTACACGGCGAAGTACGTCGTAACCGATAGCAAGGGCAAAACCGATGTTTACAGAAACACCAAAGGCGAGCTCGGACGCTGCTACAAGTCCTACACCGCCGAGTACGACAATCAGGTAAAGCCCTCGGCGTACGGATGTATGGAGCTGATCGTCAACAGGAAAACATACAGCAACCCCGACAAGCTACCCGAATCGGTGAGAAAATTCTTTGACTGGTTCCTCGGATATTGCAGGACCCAGCACGGCTACTCCTCCGACACAAGCTATCTCCTCAGAAAGCTTTCGGATACGTCGACGCTCTCGAAAATCGTGCAGGAATGCGACAAAACGCAGCTCTATATGGAAATGCTCAACGACCTGCTCGGGGACGTCAGCATATCTGTAACCGTAAAATACAGCGACGGCACTCGCCAGACGCAGAAGATCCAGCTCAGAGCCGACCTCGGCGTAGACGACGCGGGCTCGGAAACCGATCCCGTTCTTGCAGGCAAGCTGATTTAATTCAACACCGCACAATTTATATGATACAAAAATGTGATATCGGTTTTTATTACATTTTAGTATACATCTCTTCCCCTTGAGGCTGACCTATTGGTCAGCCTCAGCTAAATTCGCTTACGCGAGCTAAATTTGGC
>JAHLBL010000123.1 GCA_020625635.1 bacterium | reverse complement strand
AATTTTAATTTGTGGGCGGAAAGGCTATGGAAATTATTATGATCATCGTACTTAAACCGTCAGCCACACCCGAGGAAATACAGCTTTTCACCGATAAGCTCAGCTCCGATTACGACGTGAGGATAAACCGCTGGGACGGAGTTCACTCAACCGTGCTCGGTCTTATCGGCGACACCCACACCGTCGACATCGAGTACATCGACGCTCAGGACATCGTCGAGAGCGTAAAGCGCGTTCAGGAGCCCTACAAAAAGGCGAACAGGAAGTTCCACCCCGAGAACACCGTCGTTAAAATCAGCGACAGCGTGAGCATAGGCGACGGAAGTCTGCACATTATGGCTGGACCTTGCTCCGTTGAGAGCGAGGAGCAGATCGTGGAAATCGCAAAGTCGGTCAAAAAGTCGGGCGCGACGCTTCTGCGCGGCGGAGCGTTCAAGCCGAGAACCTCGCCCTACGCGTTCCAGGGGCTTAAATCCGAGGGACTTGACCTCCTTAAAATCGCGAGGAAGGAGACGGGACTGCCCATCGTCACCGAGATTATGCGTACCGAGCACATTGATATGTTCGAGAACGTCGACATTATCCAGGTCGGCGCTCGCAATATGCAGAACTTCGACCTCCTGCGCGAGCTAGGAAGGACGAAAAAGCCCGTCCTCTTAAAGCGCGGACTTTCCGCCACGATCGAGGAATGGCTGATGAGCGCGGAGTATATTATGGCAGGCGGCAACGACAACGTGATCCTCTGCGAGCGCGGCATACGCACCTATGAGACATATACGAGAAACACGCTCGACGTTTCCGCGATCCCGATTGTTAAAAAGCTTTCGCACCTGCCCGTGGTAGTCGACCCGAGCCACGCGTCGGGCAAGAGCTGGCTCGTGGAGCCGCTCGCGATGGCGGCTGTCGCGGCAGGAGCCGACGGGCTTATCATCGAGGTACATAACGATCCGCCTCACGCTCTGTCCGACGGAGCGCAGTCGCTCACGCCCGAGCAGTTCGACGCTGTCTCAAAGAAAATCTTCGCGCTCAAAAACGCGCTGAATGTTGACACTTGACTCGGGGTGTGATATCTTCTAATCAGAAAAACAGGTTGGGGGATTCATAATGAGGATTGTTAACGGAGACGACTTCGGGCTGAACGAAGGCTGTTCGCTCGCGATTGCCGAAGCCCTTCAGAGAGGCATAATCACGAACACCACGATGATGGCGACGGGGGAGTATTTCAGCGAGGCTGTCCGTCTCGCGAAAACTCAGGGCTTCACCGACAGGATCGGCGTACATTTCAATCTCACCGATGGCAGACCGCTGACTGAGGAGATTTTGTCGGTCGGCGCGTTTGTGAGGGACGGACGCTTCCATAAGGAGTACCTCAGCCGTCCGCGTCCGCTGACAGAGCGTGAGGAGAACGCCGTTATACGCGAGCTGTCAGCGCAGGTTGAGCGGATCGCCGACGCGGGAATACGCGTCAGAAACGCCGACTCGCACCACTATATCCACACGTTTCTTTACCTCGCTCCGCTCGCGGCACGCGTGTGCAGGGCTTACGGGATCACGCGCGTGAGAATAAACAGAACCTTCTCAACGCCCGAACGCCCGATCATAACCGATGGGCGCATAGATAACGCGTGGTGGCGGGAACAGGGCTTCGTCACGACCTCGCGCTTCGGCAGACTGTCGGACATAGCGTCGGGAGCTTTCCCCGACGATACCGAGATCATGGTTCACCCCGACTACGACAGAAACGGCGCGCTGATCGACAGAACGCGTGTTGAAAACGGCTGTCCCGCGGGTGAAATGTTAGCCGTACCTGATTATGATTGACCAAAATTTTTTTTGCGTTTTAGCCATTTTAGATAGTGACTTATTGAATTTTTTATTGTATAATATAATTAAAGGATTGTTTATCAATAAAACAGGAGGGAAAACTATGAAAAAGCTTAAACAATTCATAAGCGTATTCCTTTGCGCGGTTCTGACGTGCTCGGTCTTTATGACGGGCGTTCAGGCTAAGACAGCTAAGAATTACGTAAAATCAATCAGCATTAAAAACAAGGATACCGTTACTATTCGTTCTGACAAGAAAACGGCGACAAAATCCTATAAGGTTACTGTAAAGGTCAGCGGTAAGGCTTCAAAGAAGTTCACAGCCAAGTCCTCGAACACCGCTGTCGCGACAGTAAAAGTCAGCGGCACAAAGGCAGTCGTAACCGCTAAGAAGGCGGGTAAGGCTAACATCACCGTTACAACTAAGGCTAAGAGCGCTAAGGGCAAGAAGCTCAGCAAAACTCTCAAGCTTACTGTTAAAAAGCAGAAGCCCGCATCCCTGTTAGAGGACAGTATAGAGATTACATACAGCGAGTACGCGGCGCCCGGTATCGGTTTTGACAGTTATGATGTCAGCGACATCGTATGCGACAAGCTCGACGATATGTGGTACTATGCGACCGTTGCCGATTCGAGCGTTGCTGTCACAGAGACGAAGGGCTTATTTATAAGAGCCAAGGGCGCCGGAACTACAACAGCCGATATTTTCGAGAAAGACTCCGACGCCAATTCAAGAAAGCTCGGAACGATTACCGTTAAGGTTAAACAGGCTACGATGGCGGAAGTTGCAGGTAGAGCATTCTTCAACGATTACGACGATCCTTCTTCGGTATGGCTGAAGCTTAACTTCGGCAAAACGACATTTGATTACGGTACAATCGTTAAACGCGTACTTGACAGCGAATCGGGATACGGTTCACTGCTGACAGAGGAGGATTATACCGCGACATTTAAATCCAAGGACGAAAATGTCCTTACTGTGGACGAAAAAGGTGTTTATACGGGCAAGAGCAACGGCACTACATATGCCGAGTGCTATCTCGAATTCAAGGACGGCTCAAATACCGAGGAATATATTGAAATCAAGGTCACGGGCGCAGCGATCGAGAAGGTAGACGGCTATACTATCGACAATATAAGAGATTATATCGTCGGCGTAGATACCCCCGTTAAGCTCGCTGACGGAACAGAGGTTCCGCTTATCAACTTTGACAACGCCGCTACAACTCCCTCGTTCAAGGCTGTTCAGGATACAGTCAACAATGAACTCGAGATGTACGGCTCTATCGGACGCGGCTTCTCCCAGAAGAGCAACCACTCAACCGATATCTATAACAAGACAAGAGACAAGGTTCTCGACTTCCTCGGAGCAGATCCCGAGTTCTACACCTGCTTCTATGTAAACACCACCACCGACGGTCTTAACAAGCTCGCTTCCGCTCTTGTCGAGAAGAAGAGCGATATCGTGCTCACTACCCGTATCGAGCACCACGCCAACGACCTCAGCTGGCGCGAGAGATGCAAGGTCATCTACGCCGAGGTTGACCAGAAGGGAAGAGTTATTTACGACGATATCGAGAAGCTCCTGAAGGAAAACAAGGTCAAGATCGTATCTGTTTCGGCAGCTTCTAACGTAACGGGCTACGTTAACGACGTGCACAGAGTTGCAAAGCTCGCTCATAAGTACGGCGCTAAAATCGTAGTCGACGGCGCTCAGATCGTCGCTCACAGAAAGTTCTCGATGATGGGCGACCTCGACGATCCCGACGATAACATCGACTTTATCGCGTTCTCGGCTCATAAGATGTATTCTCCCTACGGCGGCGGCGCTGTTGTAGGTCTTACCGAGGAGCTCAACAAGCATATGCCCACCTTCTACGGCGGCGGTACGATCAAAGTCGTAGGCGATGACTGGCAGGTATACAAGGACGCTCCCGCAGCTTACGAGGCGGGTTCACCGAACTATCCCGGAGTTGTCGGTCTCGGAAAGGCTATCGACGTGCTCTCAACGATCGGTATGGATAAGATCGAGGCTCACGAGAAGGTTCTCAACCGCAAGCTCATTGACGGTCTTAAAAAGCTCGACAACGTGATCCTCTACGGCGACAGCGAGAACATCGACGACAGAGTCGGCGTTGTTACCTTCAATTTCAGCGATATCAACACCTACTGTCTCGCCCAGTCGCTCTCCGAGCTCGGCGGCGTAGCTACCAGACGCGGCGCGTTCTGCGCTCATCCGTACGTTTGGAGACTTATGGGTATCAGCGACGAGACTGCTAAAAGCTTTGAGACCTGTACCGACGCGAACACCGCGGGAATGATAAGAGTAAGCTTCGGTATCTACAACAATGAGGAAGAGGTAGATCAGTTACTGAACCTTATGCCGAAGGCTATGAAAGACGCAAAGGAGAAAAATCCCCATAACCTTATGAAGCCCGAATATTAATAATGTAAATACTCCCGTCTGCCGATTTCGGCAGCGGGAGTGCTTGAATAACTTCAATAAGGAAGGTATGAACTGTTATGAAATCTGAATTTTTTAAGAAAATCGCGGCGCTTGCTTTAGCCGCTGTAATGTCGGTGTCTGTTCTCGCGGGCTGCGGTGAGAACAAGTCCGAACCTCAGTCTCAGAATGCCGCGGCAACGGCTCAGGAAGAGACTAAGGACGAAAAGCAGGAGGACGCGCTCTCACTTTGGACTGAGGACGCTCCGCTGAAGAAGGAGCTCACCGAGTATATCAAAGCCATCACCGAGGAAGGCGGCAAGGACTTTATCCCTGCCGGGGACAGAATCGCTGTGTTTGATATGGACGGAACTCTCTGCTGTGAGACCGACCCCGGTTACTTCGACCACAAGCTCCTTTATCACCGTGTAATGGAAGATCCCGATTACAAGGATAAGGCGAGCAAGGAAGAGAAAAAGACCGCTAAGATCATAAAGGAGTACTTCAAGACGGGCGTTTATCCCGAGGGACTTGACGTAAGACACGGCAAGGCTGTGGCTACCGCGTTCAAGGGTATGACTCCCGAGGAGTTCGACGCTTATGTAAAGGCGTACAGAGACGAGCCGATGGAGAGCTACACCAATCTTACCAACGGCACGGCGTTCTACAAGCCGATGGTTCAGGTCGTAGACTATCTTATCGCGAACGATTTCAGAGTATATATCGTCAGCGGCACAGACCGTCTCATAACACGCGGACTTGCCGACGGCACGATCAACATCCCCGTAAGCCAGATGATCGGCTCCGACGAGTCGCTCGTTGCAAGCAATCAGGGCGACGAGGACGGTCTTGTTTACACCTTTTCTGCCGACGACAAGGTCGTTACGGGCGGCGAGTTCCTTGTTAAGAACCTCAAGATGAACAAGGTCAGCGTGATCGCTCAGGAAATCGGTCAGCAGCCCGTACTCGCTTTCGGCAACAGCTCGGGCGACGCGGCTATGGCTAACTACACGATCAATAACAACAAGTACAGAACAGGCGCGTATATGCTCTGCTGCGACGATACGAAGCGCGAGAACGGCAACCCCGAAAAGGCTGAGAGTATGGCTCAGACCTGTAAGGATAACGGATATACCGCCGTTTCGATGAAGAACGACTGGACAACGATCTACGGCGACAACGTAGAGAAGAAATAATATTATTAAATGAAAACAAGCGGGACAGCTCTTTTACGAGTTGTCCCGCTGTTGTATTTGTACACT
>JAHLBL010000122.1 GCA_020625635.1 bacterium | reverse complement strand
CGAATTGGTGAGCGCAAACTCAATTCTACTACAGAATCGTCCCTATGGACTATTTATTTTATTGTTGCAACCTCATTTTACAATGCGCCAAATTTAAAAATTTTCAAAAAATTATTTAAGCTTATGAATCAAAGAAATTCTGTCCGTCGTCAGTCACCAGACGCTCGGTCTCGGGATACTTAAAAATTTCGCCGTTCTGAGCATTGGCTTCAAGATAATCGGCAAACTCGCGCGCGTACCATTTTGCCATTTCAAGATTGTGCATATGATAGTACCCGCAGTTCTCGGGAGTAGTCCCCGGAACCTCGCTCGCCTCATCAACGGCTCTGAACGCGCTCAGCACCAGCTCATAAATCTCGCTCGGAGCGCGGCTGCCCTTGAGTATGAGGTAAAAGCCCGTAAGACAGCCCATAGGTCCCCAGTAGATGACCTCGTCCTTCCAGTCGGGGTTGTTGCGGAGATATGTCGCGATAATATGCTCAAGCGAGTGCATAGCCGCGACGTCGATAACGGGCTCCCTGTTCGGTCTTTTAAGTCTTATATCATAGGTCGTGACCGAATAATCACCGAGAAAGTCCACCCTGCTCGTGAAAATACCGGGTACGATGCGCATATGGTCTACCGAAAAGCTCTGAATTAATTCCATTTTTATTTCTCCTTCCGTTGCGATAAAACGATTTTTCACGGAGGCTTCCCCTCCCGCTGTATTATATAATACATCAAAAAGCACATCGCCGTCAACTAACGAACCTCCCGAGGCAGGACAATTACCTCGGGAGGTTTTTCATATCCAACATCATTTTTAATCACTGTTAAGGCGCGGTCGACCTACGCTTAACGGAGTTTTTTCGCCGAATAATAAATCCCCTATTCATTTTTCGGGAAAACTGTTGTATAATGGCATATATATTATCAAGCACACAAAGGTGAGTTTATGGAAAGAGACAGTTTTAAGTCGCGGCTCGGATTTATACTTGTAAGCGCGGGCTGCGCGATCGGAATAGGAAACGTATGGAAATTCCCGTACGTCGCCGGACAGAACGGCGGCGGAGTGTTCGTGCTGCTGTATCTGATTTTCCTCGCGCTTATGGGTGTTCCCGTACTGACGATGGAGCTTGCGATCGGACGCTCTTCGCGCCGCAGCATAGTTCCCGCGTACAAGTCGCTCGAGCCGAAAGGCAGCAAGTGGTATTTTCACGGAACCGCGAGCGTTATCGGTTGCTACATACTTATGATGTACTACACCTCGGTAGCAGGCTGGATGCTCGACTACTTCGTAAAGTTTTTGAGCGGTAAGTTTGACGGCGTGAGCGCGGACGCTTCGGCTGAGGTTTTCTCGGCGATGTGCTCCAATCCCGCCGAGCTTATACTGTTCACCGCGATAACGATTATAGCGGGCTTCGCGGTGTGTCTCGGCGGAATAAAGAACGGGATCGAGAAGGTATCAAAATATATGATGCTCAGCCTGCTTGCGCTCATAGGCATACTCGGCGTCAACAGTCTGACGCTCAGCGGAGCGGGCGACGGACTGAGGTTCTACCTTATGCCCGATTTCGGCAGAGCCGCGGACGTAGGCTGGGGCAACGTGATCAGCGCCGCGATGAGCCAGGCGTTCTTTACGCTGAGCATCGGTATCGCGTCGATGGAGATATTCGGCAGCTATATGTCTAAGGACAACACGCTCGTCAGCGAATCGGTACGCATCTGCGGTCTCGACACCTTCGTCGCGCTTATGAGCGGACTTATAATCTTCCCAGCGTGCTTCACCTTCAATGTTTCTCCGGGAGAAGGTCCCGAGCTTATTTTTGTCGCTCTTCCCAAGATTTTTATTAATATGCCCGGAGGCAGAGTATGGGGAACGCTGTTCTTCCTGTTCATGAGCTTCGCGAGCTTCTCGACCGTAATAGCCGTGTTCGAGAACCTTATTTCGAGCACGATTGAGAACTTTAAGCTTACGAGAGCAAAGTCCGTAATAATCAACTGTGTATTTATGCTCGCGGCGAGTCTGCCGTGCGTGCTGGGCTTCAACCTGCTCAGCGGAGTATCGCTCGGCGGAAAGGGGATACTCGATATGGAGGATTTCGTAGTCAGCTATCTGCTGCTGCCGCTCGGCTCTCTCGTGTATGTAATGTTCTGCTCATACAAGTTCGGCTGGGGCTTCGACAATTACATAGCGGAGGTAAATACGGGAAAGGGGCTCCGCTTCAGAAACGGCATAAAGTATTACTTCCGATACGCGCTCCCTGTACTGATACTGATAGTATTTATCAGCGGACTTATTTCACAGCTTTAAAGCGTGCACCGCGCAATTATCGGCGCACACCTGAATTATGCAATATTGCTTTAAGATACCACTGTGCGCTGTTACAGTCCGCGCATTGTAAGAGATATACGGTTTTTCTTAACGTCTACCGAAAGAACCTTCACCCTGACGACGTCGCCTACCTTAAGCACGTCGGAGGGGTGTTTTATATATTTATTGCAAATCTGCGAGATGTGCACAAGCCCGTCCTGATGGACGCCGATGTCCACGAACGCGCCGAAGTCGATGACGTTTCGCACTGTGCCCGTCAGCTCCATACCTTCCTTCAGGTCGTTGATGTCGAGCACGTCGGTGCGCAGCAGAGGCTCGGGCATCTCGTCACGCGGGTCGCGTCCCGGTTTTGCGAGCTCCTTTACGATGTCGCTGAGAGTGGGCACACCTACGCCGAGCTGTTCGGCAAGGGCTTTTGTACCGAGCTTCTTTACCCTCTCGGGCAGGTCGGAGAATTTCGCCGTCTTTATCTCGCTGTCGGAGTAGCCGACGGTTTTAAGCAGCTCCTTAGCAGTAGCGTAGCTCTCGGGATGGACTCCCGTGTTGTCGAGCGGGTTGCGGCTTTCGGGCACACGCAGGAAGCCTGCGCACTGCTCATACGCCTTGGGACCGAGCTTCGGAACCTTCTTCAATTCCGCGCGCGAGCTGAACGCTCCGTTTTCCTCGCGGTAAGCCACGATGTTCTTGCACACTGTGGCGTTAAGTCCCGACACCCTTGACAGCAGAGCGGGCGACGCTGTGTTCAGATCCGCTCCGACAGAGTTTACGCAGTCCTCGACGACGCCGTCGAGTGTTTCGCCAAGACGTTTCTGGGGCATATCGTGCTGGTACTGTCCCACGCCGATCGCCTTGGGCTCGATCTTAACGAGCTCCGCGAGCGGATCCTGAAGCCTTCTCGCGATAGACACCGCGCTTCTGAGCGTAAGGTCAAGCTCGGGCAGCTCCGAGGCAGCCAGCTTTGAGGCGGAGTAAACGGACGCTCCCGCCTCGCTGACAACCATATAATAAACTGTATGGTCGGCTTCCTTGATAACGTCGGCGGCGAACATCTCGGTCTCCTTGCTCGCCGTACCGTTGCCGATGGAGATAATGTCAACACTGTGCTTTTTAATAAGCTCAAGCAGCTTTTTCTTTGACTGGGCGATTTTAGCCTCCGAGTGGGTGGGATAGATAACCGCCGTGTTGAGCACCTTTCCCGTACCGTCCACGACCGCAACCTTGCAGCCCGTGCGGTAACCGGGGTCAAGACCGAGCACCGTCCTGCCCTTTACGGGCGGCTGCATAAGCAGCTGTCTGAGGTTAACAGCGAACACCTTCATCGCGTTCTCGCACGCCGTGTCCGTAAGCTCGGAGCGGATCTCACGCTCTATCGACGGGAATATAAGCCTCGTGTACGCGTCCTCGCCAGCGGTTCTGAGCAGCTCGGAGCACATCGGGTTAGTGCCCTTGTCGAGCGCGCGGTTTATTACGCTGAGGGGCTGCTCGCTGTCAAGCTCGATACCGACCTTGAGGAAGCCCTCCTTCTCTCCCCTGTTCACGGCGAGCACACGGTGTCCCGCGATCTTTTTAACAGGCTCGGAGAAGTCGTAGTAATTTGTATAAACGCTTTCCTTGTCCTCGTCACACGCGACTGACCTGAGCGCGCCGCTGCTGCGGAAGATCGGGCGCAGGTGCTTACGCACAGCCGCGCTGTCGGAGAGCATTTCGGCGATGATATCCATAGCGCCGTTAAGCGCGTCGCGCGCAGTCGGGACTTCCTTTTCCCCGTCGACGAATTTTTCGGCAAACGCCTCGGGGTCAAAGCCCTTTTCCTGCTTTATGATCTCGAGCGCGAGCGGCTCAAGTCCGCGCTGCTTGGCGACGGACGCCCTCGTCTTTCTCTTAGGCTTGAACGGACGGTAGATGTCCTCTAACTCGCTGAGCGTCTGAGCCTTATCTATCGCCGCGCTGATCTCCCCGGTAAGCTTTTCCTGCGCGTCAATGAGCCCGCGGATCTCCTCTCTGCGCTTGTCTAGACCGCGCAGATACTCGAGCTTTTCGCTGAATTCGCGGATGAGCTGGTCGTCCATAGAGCCGTGCATTTCCTTACGGTAACGCGCGATAAACGGGATAGTGTTCCCCTCGTCGAGCAGGGCGATTATATTACGCGCGTACTCCTCTTTGATATTGAACAGCTGTGATAGTGTAACCGAATAATCCATAACAGTAATATACCTCTCAAAAAATAATTACTATTAATAATACAACAAAAAAACGGTTTTGTAAATACAACAGGCGCGGGATAACCGCGCCTGCGTTGCTGTTTATTATTTTACTTTTACCGTAACCTTCTTGGTGACTGACTTCTTCTTGTAGTTCTTTGTGCCCTTGGCAGTTATCTTGATTACGATCGTGTATGTGCCCTTCTTAGCGCCCTTCTTTACGGTAAGCTTGCCTTTCTTCGAGAGCAGCAGGTACTTTGAGGAGCCCTTCTTTACTCTTGTGTAGCTGAGCTTGCCCTTTGCGCCCTTGACCGTAAACGCCTTCTTGACGGTGACGGTCTTTTTCTTTACGTCCTTGAGCTTAACAGTCTTTTTAGCGGTCTTGACGGTGATCGGGTTCTTAGCCTTTTTGATCTTGAAGGTCTTGATGATCGAACCCTCAAAATCGCCTACAGCAGTGATGATCATTGTAGCCGTACCGACCTTCTTGTTGTCCTTATAGGTAACGATATAGTCTGTGTCTCCTACGAGAGTGTAGTTGTTTTCCTCGTCGACGATAGTGATCTTCTGAGTAACAGCCTTACCCGTGTAGGTCTTGTTCTTAACGCCTGTCAGCTTGAAGTATCCAATGTCGTTTGACGGAACGGGCTTGTCGGTCTCGGTGGGATTTGTGGGAGTGGTATCAACCGTTGTGCCGTCGGATTTAACGATCTTTCCGAGTACGTCGGCAAGCGCGGCGGTAAACTGGCTTACCCAGTTCTCGCCTTCGTATACCTGATAGGACAGCTCGACAATGTTCTTGTTCGCGGGGATCTCTACCCTGTAAACAGTTACGCCGTCGATGGTCTCGCCTGTGGGAGTCATATCGTAGGCTGTTACGTTTCCGTCAGCGTCCTTGACCTCGAGCTTGAAGCTGTTGCCTGCGGCTGCCTGCTCTGTGCTCGGGAGGTAGGAGAATACCTGATTTTCGGGAACGGGTTCGGTTGTAGTCTCAGTCTCGATCGGCTTGTCGGTGACAGTCTCGGTCTCCTT
>JAHLBL010000121.1 GCA_020625635.1 bacterium | reverse complement strand
CGGGGCTCGGCACGATCACCGCGGACGACGGCATAACCGACGTCGTTATCGCGGGTATGGGCGGCGAGCTTATCGCCGAAATACTCAGCGAATGCGCGCTCACTCGCGACGAACGGCTGAACCTGATCTTACAGCCGATGACGCGCAGCGAGGAGCTCGTGCGGTTCCTGTGCGAAAACGGCTACAAAATCGTGCTTATGCGCTGCGTTACGAGCCACGGCAAGACCTACGCCGTGATAAACGCCCGTTACGACGGTGTTGTCCGTCCGTGCACGGAGCTCTATAAGTACGTCGGCGAGCTCGATTTATCTGACAGCGAGAGCCGACGCTTCCTGCAAAGGATCATCCGCAACATTGAAAACAAAGTTCGCGGCGACGAAAGCCTTCGTCCGCTGCTCGAAAAACTGAAAGAACTATGACATACATAAAAGATATTTTAGATTTCACCGAGACCTTCGCTCCGCTCGGTACGGCGATGGATTTTGACAACGTCGGGCTGCTCGTAGGCAGCGGCGGCTGCGCGGTCGATACCGTGCTTGTCGCGCTCGATATTACCGACGCTGTAGTCGCGGAGGCTGAAAAGGTCGGAGCACAGCTCATTATCAGCCACCACCCCGTTATTTTCAGTCCTCTGAAAAGCCTGTCGTGCGGCGACATCCCCTATATGCTCGCGAAAAGCGGGATCTCCGCGCTCTGCCTGCATACGAACCTCGACCTCAGTCCCGTTTTCGGTGTAAACACCTGTCTCGCGGACGCTGTAGGCGTGCGTGATTACGCCTTCGCCGAGGGCGAGTGCCTGCTTGTAGGCGAGCTCGAGGCGGAGGTGACGAGCCGCGAATTTGCCGCGCGCGTAAAGACCGCGCTCGGCTGCGGCGGCGTGCGCTTCACGCTCGGCGACAAAAGGGTGAAGAAGGTCGCTGTCTGCTCGGGAAGCGGAGGGGACTACGCTCCGCTCGCGGCTGAGCTCGGAGCCGACGCTCTGCTCACGGGTGAAATCAAGCACCACGAGATCCTCGACGCGGTGCGTCTCGGCGTCGCCGTTATCGACGCGGGACATTTTAAGACCGAGGACGTCGTGATCGCGCCGCTGTGCGAAAAGCTCTCCGCACGGTTTACGGACGTTAAATTTATCAGAAGTCAAAAATGCACAGACACAGTGGAATACTGCTGAGGAGGAAGTTATGAAGCTTTCCGACAAAAAGGCGGGAATGATACTCGCCGCGATAATAATTGTCAGCCTTATAGTCAGCACGGTTTTTGTCACCGTAAAGCAGGGCTATCACGAGGACGAGCTGCTCACATACAACCTCGCCAACTCGTCAAAGCAGCTCAACGTCGACGGCGGCTGGAATACCCCCGAAGATTTCAACGAGTACCTCACCGTCCGTCCCGACGACCGTTTCGACTACGCGCAGGTCTACAACAACCAGATCATCGACGCCTCGCACCCGCCGTTCTATTACGCGCTCGTGCACACGGTCTGCTCCTTCTTCCCGAACACCTTCAGCCCGTATCTCGCTTACTCGATAAACGTGCTCGCTATGATCGGCGTGCTGATCTTCCTCTATAAAATCGCACGCCGAATAACATCAAATAACCTTTACGCGCTCACGGCGGCGGCAGCCTACGCGCTGAGCATAGCCTGCTTCACCACCACGATCTACCTGCGTATGTACGCCACGCTCACGTTCTTTGTAACGTGGTTCGTCTACAATATGCTCCGCCTTTACGACAAGAAGGGCACGGTAGGCGTAAAGGACTGCGTCGTTATCGTCATCAACGTCACTCTCGGCGTGCTCACGCAGTACTACTTCATCCTCTTCGCGGGACTTGTCGGAATCGTTTTCCTCGTGTTCAAAATCAAGGAAAAGAATATAAAGGATCTCATTTTCGTCGTTGTCTCGGCGGTTGTCGGCGGAGGTCTCGCGCTGGCGGTTTACCCCTACATAATCTCCAACGTCCTCGGCGGAAACCGCGGCTTCGGCTCGCTGAGTATCGACATCGACACCATCACGATCGTCACCTACGTCGGTTACAAGCTGATGACCTACGTCAACATTCTCGCAAAGGATCTCTTCCTCGGTCAGACGTGGCTGCTCGCCCTCTGTACCGTTGGAGCGGCGGCGCTGTGGATCTACCTGCGTTTCGTCAAAAAGACGAAGCTTCCCCGCAAGGCGATGTTCATCCTCATTCCCGCGCCCGTGTACTTCGCGTTCATTTCGCTCGTGTCGCCGTTCAACAGCGACCGCTACGTAATGGCTTCACTGCCGTTCATCGCGATGATATTCGCGTTCGCGCTTATTAAGGCGTGTACGCTGATAAAGAACGAAAAGGCGGCGTTCGCCGCGCCCGCGGTTCTTCTGCTCGCGAGCGTGCTCGCGCTGTGTGTCGTCCGCCCGTACTACCTTTACGGTAAGACGAACCTCTACGAAATAAAGGACAAGAACTGCGTGTTCGTCGGCACCTCGATGCTCGAGTGGAACAAGTGTATCGACAAGCTCAGAAACTACGACAGCGCTATGATCGTCCAGACCTCAAAGATGGATCCGAACCTCGGCGCGGAGCTCGACGAATTCGCGACAAAGCGCGGAGTCGTCACGAACGGCAAGATCTCAAAATTCGCGTCCGCGTATATGAACAACGGCTCCGAGAAGGAGCTCAAGGACAGTATGGACGCGCTGAAAACCGACAAGCGCCTCGATTCGCTCGACAGCGTTACGGTCTATATCTCCCGCCTCGCCGACACTCAGGGCGTGCTGGAGTTCTTTAAGAAAAACACAAAGTTTAAGAATTACGAGCTTATTCAGGCTGACTACAGCTTCGATGAGTTCTTCAACTGGTACGACTACTTTGTCGAGACGGAGTCGTACTGCAACGTATATAGATTTACAGCGTAAAAAAGGTGGGGCAAATGAGTAAAAACAGCAGAAAAAACGCGATAGGAGTGGCATTCTCGGGCGGAGGACTTCAGGGCATAGCCCACGTCGGCGCGATGAAGGCGCTCTATGAGCTTGGTATTTATCCGCAGTACGTCTCGGGCACAAGCTCGGGCTCGGCTATGGCGGCGATCACGGCTATGGGCTGTACTCCCGAGGAGATGACTGCCATCGTCCACAAGCACTGGCACACCCTCGCCGATATCGACAACGGCGTTATTTTCAAGGCGCTGGCTCAGTTCATACTCAACAAGCGCATAAACCGCGACGGAATAAAGTCGGGCGAGATAATCTCCGACGTTATCCGCGAGGTTATGTTTGAGAAAAACATACACGGCTTCGCCGATTTGCCTATCAACCTTTCGGTCTGCACCGTCGACACCCTCACCACCGACGAGTGTATCTTCACCACCCTCGACGAAAAGCTCGAGAACGACCATATCCACTACATAACGGGCGCTCCGCTGGAGCTTGCCGTCCGCGCGAGTATGTCGTTCCCCGCTGTTTATACAACCTGCACATATAAGAACTACAACTTTATCGACGGCGGCTCAAAGGACAACCTTCCCGTAAAGGTGCTCAAGGATATGGGTGTCGGCAAGGTGATTGCCCTCGGCTTCGACCTGCTCAACTATGACCCCAAGCCGGGACTCAACGGACTGATTAAGGTCATCTGGAGAGCGCTCGACGTTTACTCGATCAACGGCACACGCCGCTCTATGGAGCTCGCGGACTATGCCGTCAAAATCCACAACAAAAACACCGAGCTGTTTGAAATCGACAATCTCGACGAGACGATTCAGGAGGGCTACGACGCGGTAATGAACGTAAAGGACGAGCTCCTCGCCGCCCTCGGAATGGCGTAAAGGGGACGGCTTCGGCTGTTGTGGCTTTTACGCCCGAATAGCGCGACTGTGGTGTTTTCCGTCGTGTGTCCGCAAATCTATTCCACTTTCGTGAAAAGGTTTAGTATAAGTTGCACAAACACAAAATCTATAATTCGGCTATAATTATTATTAAATCCAAAATTGTGTTTAGGTGTTGACGTTGAGCCAAAAAGTGATATAATATTATTATCGTTTTTGTATGATAATCCCGAAGAGGGTTCCACAAAATTTGAATTTTGAGAGGTTTTAACTATGTACGTAAAGGAAGTTTTGGTGAAGAATAAGGCGGGACTTCACGCTCGCCCCGCTACCTTCTTTATTCAGAAGGCTAACGAGTATAAGTCAACTATCTGGGTTGAAAAGGAAGAGAGAAGAGTCAACGCTAAGAGCCTTCTCGGAGTTCTTTCACTCGGTATCATAGGCGGCACAACAATCAAGATCATCGCTGACGGCGCTGACGAGCAGGAAGCCGTTGACGATCTTGTAGCCCTTGTAGATTCAGGCTTTGCCGACTAATTAAACAGGATATACGGGCGGATGTATTATCCGCCCTTTTTTCTTTGTATGAACGAAAAAATCAAGCAGCTGCGCCGAAGGGCAATGGCGCTTCCGTTGTCCCCCGGCGTGTATATTATGCACGACAAAAGCAAAAAAATAATATATATCGGTAAGGCGAAGGCGCTTAAAAACCGCGTCTCCCAGTACTTCGGCTCAGGCGCGAACCACCCCGAAAAGGTACGCCGTATGGTGGAGAACGTCGATTATTTCGAGTATATCATCTGCGACAGCGAGTTCGAGGCGCTCGTGCTCGAGTGCAGCCTGATAAAGCAGCACACCCCGAAGTACAACATCCTGCTCAAGGACGACAAGGGCTTCAGCTATATCCGCGTTTCGCCCGATAAGTGGCGGCGGATAACGTACGAGCTTCAGAAGAAGGACGACGGCGCGGTCTATATCGGACCGTACAAGAACAGCTACTACGTCAAGCAGTCCGTCGATGAGGCGAACAAAATCTTTATGCTGCCCGACTGCCGCCGACGCTTCCCCGAGGATTTCGGCAAGGACAGACCGTGTCTCAACTATCATATAAAGCAGTGCCTCGCTCCCTGCACGGGCAGGGTGCGTTTTGAGGACTACGACAGGAACGTGGAGCGCGCGCTCGAGTTTCTGCGCGGCGGAAGCAGCGAGTCGATAAAGGCGCTGACCGCCGAGATGGAGTCCGCGTCCGAGGCGCTGGAGTTTGAGAAGGCGGCTGAGCTCCGCGATAAAATCAACGCCGTGAAGCGTATGGCGGACAAGCAGAAGGTCGTTTCCGTAAGCGTGCCCGACCAGGACGTTATCGCGGGCTTTTCCGACGGCGACCGCGGCTGTTTCCAGGTGTTCCGCTTCGAGGGCGGACGGCTTACCGACCACGAGAGCTTCCTTATGGACGACCCGATTCAGGACGACGACCTCTCTCAGTTTATCCTGAGCTACTACTCGATGAACCGCGGCATCCCGCGCAGCCTCACCCTCGACAGACTTCCCGAGGACAGCGAGGCGCTCGAAAAATGGCTCGGCGAAAAGCTCGGCAGGCGCGTGTATATTACCGCGCCGCAGCGCGGCGAACAGGCTCAGCTCGTGGCTATGTGCCGCAAGAACGCCGCCGAGGCGCTCGCTCAGCTAAAGGGCAGGACCTCGCGCGAGTATTCTGTGCTCGAGGAGCTGAGACAGCTTTTAGGGCTTGAAAAAATCCCCGCCTATATCGAGTCCTACGATATCTCCAACCT
>JAHLBL010000120.1 GCA_020625635.1 bacterium | reverse complement strand
TTTTGTCATAAGTTTTCCTCCTTAATGATTTTTTGATTAAGGCAACGCCGCATAACTCACGGCATTTGCCCGTCTCACCGCATATATGAATCATGCGGTGTTGCCTTAAATATAACGTTGCCGGTTTGGGTCTGCCCGCTGACCATGTATTTTACAATACCGGGTATTGGAATAATCCAAGCAAATCGGCAAATTGTTAACAAAAGAAAACACAGGGGCAGTGATACACTACGTCTGTGTCAGTTGATAAGTGTGATTCTTCTGTAAAAAGGGTACACGAAAGAAAGCGCAGTTAACGCTGTGCTGTGCTGTGCTGTGCAAGTGTAGCCCATTCTCATAGCCGTGCCAAGCCCTTTCCGCATAATAATAGAAACATATTATATTTTACAACAAAATCCTCAAATTTTAAACCCCATAAAAGAAAAATCTGCTTGGATTGTGTACAAAATTTTCATACGCTTTTTGTGCAAGATGACAACGAAGCGGAAGACGATTTACTCAGCTCCCGTCCTTATCATATGTTGATTATGCTGAATCTCAAAATCCCTTTTCTTTGTTATGCGGCTCATTTTTTGAAGCGGTTTAAAACGCCCATGAAGGGGTTATTTGCGCGAATTGGCATATATGGTATAACTACCTTAGCTCTTCAAAAACCGTTGAAAAAACGGCTTAAACAGTGGCAAAAAAAGCCCGAACTTTTCCCCTTTGAGGGTAATAATTCTTTTTTATCCTCTCACACATGGTGAGAGGATGTTTAGTGTGCTGTTCCGTTTTGTTTTTCACTCTAAAAAAATTAACTAATAACGAGCACAAAAACACCGCGCAGACTTTCGTCCACGCGGTATTCTTCATTTAAGTCTCCCAATCGGCTTTCTTCTGCTTATTTCATAATATCCTTATGAGCAGTAGCCTTTCGGGGCTGTTTTTTGTCTTTAAAAACGATCACAAATTTTTTAAAATAAATATTGAAAAAATAATCTCTTTCTTTGGACAAAAAATCCAAGGAAAGGGAGTTGTTTTTTTATTAGGGTTTTTGTTAAAAATTTCAAAAATATTATTGTTAAATATTCATAAATAATTACTGATATTTTTGACAGAAATTTTCGGAGAATTTGTGATACAATATTTATGCCAACAATATCACAAATTAAGGAAGGAGAATATTATGTTAGATATAAAGTGTCTTTCTGAAGAACAAAAAGATTTTTTAAAAAGCGCTTATTTAGGAAAAAATATTTTAGTAAACGCCTGTATCGGAAGCGGAAAAACAACTGCTATACAATTCCTATGTAATACTATGCCTTCATATAAAAATATATTATATTTGACTTATAACAGATTGTTGAAGCTGGATGCGCAATCAAAAATGCCTAAAAAACCAAATACAACAGTAAGTAATTATCACGGATATGCCGCATCTATATTGAGAAAAAACGGAATACAAACTGATGTTTCGCGTCTTATTAAGAAGTTTATCGAAATAAAGCCAACACTTCCCAAATATGATGTTTTAATAATTGACGAGTATCAGGATATTGAACAAGAATTAGCTGAAATGCTTAAGTATATCAAATCCACAAATCCGGAAATGCAGATTATCGCAGTCGGGGATATGGAACAGAAAATTTATGATAAAACAACACTTGATGTTGAAATGTTCATTGATTCTTTTCTTGGAGATTATGAATCGATGAATTTTACAATTTGTTTCAGACTTTCATCAAAAATTGCAGATGCTCTCGGTAGAATATGGGGAAAGACTATTATCGGTGTAAATAATGATTGTATAGTTGAATATCTAACATTAGATAAGGTAGTTGAGTTCTTATCATCTCAAAATCCAAGTGACGTTTTATGTCTTGGAGCGAGAAATCGTATGTGCGCGGAAGCATTGAATGATTTGGAAGAAAAGTATCCCCTTGTATACAATAAGAATACGGTTTATGCAAGTATAAGAGATGAAGACCGCTTGAATATGACAATCCGTGAAGATGCAGCTATTTTTACTACCTATGACAGCAGTAAGGGGATGGAAAGGAAAATATGCGTAGTGTTTGATTTTACAGAAAATTATTGGTTGTTAAGAAGCAGAACCCCTTTTCAATCATATGATATATTAAGAAATATTTTTTGTGTAGCAGCAAGCAGAGGAAAAGAACATATTATATTTGTGACTTCCAAGAATGAATCGGATAAAGAAGAGCTTTTATCCGAAGAAACACTTTCAACCAGAACTGAGGAAAACAACAATATAGGCACATTAGCAATATCCAATATGTTTGATTGCAAGTACAGAGAAGATATTCAAGAGTGTTTTGATTTGCTGAATAAAAAAGAAATTGAAAACGAAGACAATACAGAGATTGAAATTGAAAGAATAGACGGTTATATTGATTTATCTCCATGTATAGGAGTCTATCAGGAAGCAACTTTCTTTAATGGTTATTCAGTTGAAGAAGATATTGAACTGATATCGAAAATACATAATAATAAGAAATATAGAATTACGTATGACAAGTCAATTGTAAATGCTTCATTAGATAAAAAGATTCTATTTTATACTTATCTTGAAACTAACCAAGAAAGATACTACACTCAAATAGAACCACCATTCGTTAAAGAATATCAAAAAAGTCAAATACATAAACGTCTCAAAACTATGTTTTCAGCTGATGAAACAGTTCAACAACTATGCGCTTTGAAATTCTATAGCGATAATCATACAGAAGTTAAAGCTATCGGATTTGCGGATGTTATCAAAAACAATACTGTTTTTGAGTTGAAGTTTGTATCAGAACTAAAACTTGAACACTATTTGCAGTGCGCTTGTTATATGGTGGCAAAGAACCTTGAAAAAGGAGTGCTGTGGAATATTAAAGATAACAAAATGGTCGAAATTTCTATACCAGATAAGAAGAGATTTCTCGATTCGGTTGTAAAAGCAATTACAAAGAGACGCGTTTCTGAATACATTGATTATAAAAAGGAAAAGGAAAAAAAGAAAACAGATGACAGACAAATTCAATCAAATGAAACAGTAAATACAAAAAATGTTCAACAGAAAGAAAAAAATGATTTACCTAAAAAACCAAAAAGCAAGTTGCAATTGTTTTTTTGGTTTATAAAAAAGCTGTTAGGAATAGAGAAAAAAGAGGATGATTCAAGATGCAATCATCAATTTGAAGAATTATATTTGATAGAACCTATTGAAGAACAAAAAACTCAGATTCCAAAAGTAGAGACAAAAAATTATAAAGAAAAGGATATTAATACAAATGATGAAGAAGAAAAAAGGGACAAAGTAAAAGATGCAAAAACCAACGACAGCAACCAAGGAAACGAAGAAAAAAGGAGAATAAAAAACAAAGAAACAACTCAAATCGAACAAATAGAAAGCGAAAAAGACAATAAACCAAAGGAAAAAATATTAATAAGAAAGACAGAGAATGAATGTTTTATCGTAATTGATACAGAAACCAATTGGCATAATGAAGTAATGTCTATAGGTGTTGTTTTAGCCGAAACAGACACTTTTAATGTTATTGAAAAAAGATATTATATTATCTCTCCAGAGTTCCAAGTAGGCGGTATGTTCTCACATGTCTTAGAAATTGTTCCTCCGATTAATAAAAAAAGATGTGACAGAAAATCAGCAATTAATGATATTCGCATATTAATTGATTTTTATAGAGTTAAGTCTGTGTTTGCATATAATGCACAATTCGACTATAGACATTTACCTGAATTACAAGATCTTAATTGGTATGATATTATGAGAATAGCAGCGTATAAGCAATATAATCCATATCTTCCCCAAACAGCTGAGTGTTATAAAACAGGAAGATTGAAAGCCAATTACGGAGTGGAACCAATTCTATGTTTATTGACTGACAACTGGAGATATAAAGAGAAGCACAACGCGCTTTTTGATGCAATTGATGAATTAACAATAATGAGACAACTGGGGCGCAAGCCTTGTGATTACATCTTATTATCACAACCTTCTTCAAAAAATAAGAATAAATCTATTGCCGATTGTCCAGACATAAAGACTGGTGTATTAGTAAAAATGAAAGGAAAAGGTATTGGAAAAATAGTGGAGGTAAATGAGAATGTAATTGTTGTAAACTACGAAGGGAAAAATTATACATATACAAGAAAGTACGCTTTTTTAGAAGAATGGCTAAAGCTGATAGAATGATAGTTGCATTTCTCAATACATTATTTCAAAAAACAAAAGCGCTCTCGAGGAAGGGCGCTTTTATATGTCGATATAAGTGGTGCCTATATAGGCATTTACAAAATCAAAGTAAATATTGCGTCTAAGGGCAGCAAAAACTGCAAGCCTTTCCATAAGACTTTTACGGTTCAGATAAAGGCGTTATGAAGCAAATCAGAATTTTCCTTTACATGAAAGCTTATCTGTATCAAGCCTGAATACCGCAACCGAATCAAGCGATTGCCGCGGATATTCAAATCCGTCTTTATCCGTTACCTGCCGCATAAGGCAGTTCAGTCCTTTGATTTTTTCTTCATCGTCGGTTACTAAAGACAGCTCTCCGCTACCTATAACACTTTGAAAACAAGCGGAATAACCGCAGGCTTTTTCGGACGGCAGAAGCGAATACTCTCCGTCGATCTCAAAACCTACCTTCGGCTTTTTTGCCGCGAGTTCGTATTTTCTGCCTGCCTTTGCTCCGTGAAAGTAGAAGGTAAATCTTCCACCCTCAAATTCATATCCGTAGTTGACAGGTACAATATAGATTTCACCGTCATCGTAAAATCCGATTCTCATAATTTGCTGATCGGAGATGAATTTTTCTATAGAATTCAGATTCGTGATTTCTCTATCGCTTCGTCTCATTTTCTGCCTCCAAAGTACTTATTTATTAAATAATACACCAAAAACAAGCCTTTGTAAACCGCGCGCGACTGTACGTACAGTTTTACAAAGGTTTTTTGCCGAAAGTTATGTTTATTAATGAATTATAGATTACTTTGTCGACGAGAGTATTTGTCACGATGTTTTTCTGATTTTTTGAAACTTTTTGCCGATTTTCTTATACTACGATAGTAGAAGATATGGACAGAGCTTCAGTTATCTTTACCGCTTTCCGCTCGTTTGGGAATAAAATGCTCCACAAAATCGGCTTTTCGGCTTCTGTTTGTCAGATAAAAATACCCCGCGAGGTTGAACACGGCGGCGCCGATGAAATTCACGAGCAGATCCTTCATCGTGTCAATCAGCCCGATGTCTATATATCCGCCTACTCCGAGGCTTTCGGCGTTGATTTTTACGTCGTCGATCCCGCTGATGGTGGTTATGGTGTTTTTCTCACCTGAGAGGAGAACGGTATTGATCGTGTGAATCACCGTGTCCTTCTGCATATCCTTTCCGAACAGGCTGTCGATACCAAACTCGATGAACTCCCATACCGTGCCGACAGTCATCGAAAAGCAGAACGAGAACAGACACACGAAGAGAGGGGAGAGGTTCACTCTGAATTTGTCCGTCCTGTTGAGAATGTCAATCAGTCCGAAACCGACTCCCGCGCAGACAAAGCCGTTGAGGGTGTGAAGTATCGTGTCCCAGACGGCGATCCTCTCGTAGAACGCGGCGATCTCGCCGAGAATGTTCGCGCAGAACACGAA
>JAHLBL010000012.1 GCA_020625635.1 bacterium | reverse complement strand
GAACCGTCGTTGACGACGATTATTTCGTAGCACGGATAGTTGATTTTCATAAGCGAGCGTATATTCTGAACAATGTTCTCCTGCTCGTTATACGCGGGAATGATCAGTGATATGGGCAAAAGATTGTTTGAATCTATATAGCGCAAATAATCGTCGGAAAAATGTTTGCTGTAGTTTTTGCGCACTCTGAATAAGGACACAAACATCTGTATGATATATATAATGCTCAATACTATCGTAAATGTCATACAAAAGTAGTTGAACACTATAATAAAGCTGCGGACAGCGTTCATAAACGGCATTGTATCCCCTCCTTTACGCTAAACTGTCGATTTTCTTGTAAAGCACCGACTTCACGGCGTCGGCGGCGTAGCGGTCATAACCGCCGAGGATATCCTCAAGATCTCTCGGGGAAATATCCATTTCGGTGATCGCCTTTGCGGCGGTCTGGCGCACCCACCATTCCTTGTCCGTAAGCGCCTTTTTTACTGTTTGCAGGGCGCTCTTTGTGTGCAGAAGCGAGAGCCCTCTGACTGCGGCGGCGCGGATGACCCACTCCTTGTCCTGCGCGGCAATCTGAAGCAGCTGCTCGTCCTCGGGATTGCCGAAGGCGGCGAGCGCCTTTATGCAGGCTACCTTCATTCCGAAGTTTTTGCCTGCGATTTCCTCGATATACATCGGGCGGAATTCTTCTATCTTATAGGGCGCAATAGCCTTTATGATCGTGCTCTTCATATAATCGTTGCACTGCTCAAAAAGCCGTGTCGCAAGCTCGGCGCGGCTGCCCTTAAAGTCGTCAAAAAACTCGTTGATGATTCTTCCCGAGTACTGTCTGTCGTCCTGTATGGCGATTATGTAGCCCGCCACGTTCTCCACGTCGCCGAACTGAACAAGCGCCATAGCCGCGTTATACGCAAGGTCACGGTTTTTATTATTGAGGTACTCAATCATCGTGTCCTTGTATTCCACGGCTCCGAGGTCGGCAAGCCTGCGCAGAGCGTAACCCTTATGATAGACGTTACCCTCATCAAGCATTTTGGAGTAAATTTCAACAGGCTTTACCTCCTCCTTGACGGCTTCTATTAATTTGTCTATCTTGTCGCCGCCGCGTTTCTCCCTGATTTGATTCATGATCCCGATGGCAGTTTCGTAAGCCTCATAGTCCTCTCCGATATCCTCGTTAAGGGCGCGGATCTCGCTTTGGAGACAGGCGCGTGTCGGCGCGCGCAATACAGCGTCAACACGCAGATTCATCCGCCACGTCATATCGCGCTCACGAATACTGTGCTCATCCTGACGCTCGGCAAGTCTGTAATGAATGATATACTCTATGCCGATTATTATAAGGCACAGAAGCAATCCTATTACACTTAAAAGTTCTACTTTCATCAGATCTCCGAATAGAAATTCTTTAATATTGTATAGCTGTCCTTAGGTCTCAGGTCATATTCAATCTTATCCGCGATAGCGGGCTTGAACATCTTGTAACCCGGGTCATGTTTTTTCTTCGGGAAGCCGTAATAAAGGTCGCCCGAGTTCCTCTCGCCTATCATTACAGAGACGAGCATTCCGTTTGTCGCGGTAGTTTTTGCGTTTTCCTTGAAGTTGCGGTCGTTAATAACGAGCTTTCTCACGGGGTCATAGAAGTTGAGCCATGTCCACGGCAGTCTGATATAGATCGTCGAGCCTGTCTGGTAGAACTGGCTGTCGTAGGTATTGAAGCCGCCGTAAGTAAGATCGGCAACCTTTTTGAAATCGGCTTTATAGCTCTCCTTTGTAAAGGCGGAATTGTTTTTTGAGCGGTCGTAACTGCTTATTACATTGAGCGACGCCGTTTGTTTATCGTCAAAACGCAGGACGTACTCCATACCCGAAAGCGAGTTCGGAGTGAAGCTCTTGTCGTAATAGTACTCACCGTCGTTGCGCTGGAAGGTATCGATTCCGATAAACAGCGCCTTGTTTTTATAATTGAGCTCCTTCAGAAGCTGTAGAGTGATGTACATATATCCCGCGTTCGAGGACATCGAAACCGCCTGGACGTCGTCGTCATCGCTGAGCACCAGACCTGATTTTTCGGGCTGCTTCGCCTCCATGGCGATAACACCCGTCATTTGCTTTTCATCACAGGTATTGTGCCACTTATAG
Source organism: bacterium (assembly GCA_020625635.1). GTDB lineage: Bacteria > Bacillota > Clostridia > Oscillospirales > Acutalibacteraceae > Ruminococcoides. The sequence goes on along the minus strand of JAHLBL010000012.1, from coordinate 14,916 downwards.
GCTGAGCCCTTCCTCGAAGTAAAGGTCTTCATATCGTCGGAAACCTCAGCCCAGCTGTCGTTGAGGTCATAAACCGTTCCGCCGGCGCACTTGCTGTCTCTTACAGCGGCGAGTGTATCGACAAGCATCCTGCCCTGATCCGCCTCGGTAACGGCTTCTTTTGAGTAGACCGAGTTCGTATCGGAAAAGCTTATTCCCGATAAAACGATGTTATCAAATGTTTTTCCAAGCTCTCCGAGGGCGGTATAGGTCATATCGTACTCGCTCGAGGAGTTTTTCTTAGCCTTGCGGATCGCGCCTCTCTCGTACTCTATATCGTTGTAGAAATACTGCGAACACTCACCCGAGGCGATATTGCCGAGCATATACGTGTTTTTCTTGCGCGCAAAGTACATACCCGAAATCCTATTGAGCTTCGAACGAACGGAAGCGGGTGTGAAATATCCGTAATTCTCCATAGAGATCGTCTCGACGCTGTCGTACAGATAAGCCGCGAAGCCCGGAATACCGCTCTGAGCGTTCGTGTATTTTCCTCTGTAGGAATAGGTTGAGCCTTCGAGCGTCTTACACGCTTTTTTGTTAAGGGAAGGATCGACCGTAATACCGAGAACGTACTGAGATACGTCCGTAAAATACGTTACCTCTCCGAGCTTGTCGCCTGCCGCGGCAGTGTCGCCGTGGAGCGCCTTTATAACGGTTTCTATCTTGCTCCTCCACGCGGAAAGTCCTTCGTCGCTAAGATAACCGTCAGGCTTCAGATCCTGCGGAGGCGTGACCGTCTGCAAGATGTAGAGCTTGCTGTTCTTATCGGAAGCGTTGTACCTGCTGACCGCGGTGTAGAACTCGGGAGGCAGCAGGTCTTTTGCGACGATACAGTTGACATTGAGATCCGCAGCCTGTTTGACAAGCTCCTCATAATATGTAAAGTCTCTGGAATATTCCTTTTCCCCCGGAGCCTGAGCGTTCAGGGAAACAGCTTTAAGGCTGATCGTTTTCCACTTTTCGTCCTCTGATATCTGGAACTTATTGTCGACAAGGCGCGAAACCTCCTTATGGCTTTCGCCCGTTTTGTCATACCCGCCCGACGAGGTTTTATCAAGGATATTGCACATCAGCGGATTATAAAACGTCCAGTAGAAATTCGAGATATCGCCCTGACGGTCAAAGGACAGGAATTTATAAAGCCAGTTGGAGAAGATAAACCTGCCGTACCTGTCGCCGTTTACATAGTCGTTGAAATCGCCCGCGAAGAAATAGACAGGCGAATGGTTCGACTCGGTTTTGCGCGTAATGGCAGCGAAACGCGGAGTCTTTGAAATCTCCTTGATCTTCTCCATTCCCGTCGCGTTGAGGTCAAAGTCAAATGTCGCGATCGTCTCGGTGCCGTAATTCGCTTCAATAAGCTCAAACCAGTTGTAGAAATTACAATCGGACGAAGCCGAGAATTCGCTTTTATATTCATCGTTTATATATATCCTGAGCAGATCCTTGGAGCTGAAATCGGTGTTCTGTTCAAGGACTATTATTTTTCCGTCGTTGGAAACGAGAAGTATTCCCGGTCCCGTAAAACGCCACTCGACGCCCTCCTGCTGCTCATACATCGGAGGAGCCCAGTCGGGAATATCCGTAAAGTCCTGCAAATCAACTATGTAACGCCCTGTCCATTTTTTCGGGGTAACGCCCAAAAGAGATGTAAGCTGGGAATAAACGGAGTCAGACAGCGGCGAGCTGAACAGAGCGGCTTCGGAAACGATCGTGGCTCCGCTCTCGTAAGCGTAAGATACAAAGGACATATCATCGCTGTCGATTCCGCCGTTCTGCGGAGAACTGCCGTTGTAATAGCCGTAGGAGTCGTTGCCGAGTCCGTAAGCGTCAGACAGATATACGAGGTCGGGCTTTTCATCTACGTCCCTGAGCGTGACCTCTCTGTCGGGCGCGCCCTCCTCATCGAGCATAGGTCCGTAGTAATCGTTCTTATAATCATAGGAGCTGCCGTCGGGTTTTACGTATTTTTGCTGATTTAAAACCCAGAACAGACCCTGATGTTTTCTGTAAACCGTATCCTTGACGATATGGTCGTCCTCCGAATAGGAGAGCACGGTTTTGTCGAGCACAACTATATTGAGCGGTCTGGAAGGCTTTAAATGCCAGATAACAAACAGCGAAACAACAGAAAGCACTATAACAGCGGCAAGCAGATGATACCACTTAAAGCGACGATATTTTTTCAGCTTTCCCGGGTCTTTTCTCTTGCCTGAGTTGTCGGCAGAAGTGTTTGTTTTTTCGGACATATATTTCCCTCCTTTCATATCAGTCGGACTCTGATTCCTTAAGACATTCCTTGAACGGCGCTATAAGCTTGGGATCAAACATCACGCCTGAATTGTCGTCGATAAACGCGAGCGCGCGTTCTTTGCTCCATGCCTTTTTATACGAACGCTCAGACACAAGCGCGTCGTAAACGTCGCATATCGTTGTGATCCGCGCGATAAGCGGTATTTTTTCTCCCTGCAGACCGTTCACGCCCGTACCGTCGTAGCGTTCGTGATGATAACGGGCGATTTCCGCCGCCACGGCAAGCAGAGGATCGTCGTCATAAGGCGACAGTATAAGATAGCCGAAATTAGCGTGACCGGCGACAATAGTCTGCTCCTCCTCGGTAAGCTTGCCTTCCTTGTTGAGTACGCTCTTGGGAATAGCGATCTTACCAACATCATGCAGTTTGGAGGCAAGCGAGATCTTGGTCGCCTCTTCCTCGCTCATACCGAGCTTCTTGCATAAAGCGTAAGAGTATTTTCCGATATGCTCAAGATGCTCGGGAGAGTATCCGTTGTCGATTTCGGAATTGAGCGCAAGCTCGCTGAAGATGATGTTGATGTCACGACAGCCGTCCGAATCGCACGCCTTCTCATAAGCGATTTCAAGTCCGCAGTAAGCTGTCTCTATCATACTTACAAAGCGCATACTCAAACCGTTCGTGAGGTTTTCAAAATGCATAACGGCGACGGTTCCGTCGTTGAGTCTGAGCACGAAGTCAAAGAACGTATCCGAAAACAGACAGCCTTTGTCGCTTTCAGCGGACGCCTGTACGGATATTTCATAATCGCACTCCCCCAGCCCGTTGTTCAGCACTTCCTGCCATACGCCGTCTTTTCTGACTGCAACACCGTATTTTACATCTGAAAATGAGGGATCGTATTTTAAAAGGATACCGCAAATTCCTTCAGCCGTGGTCTTGTAGAACGTCTCCTCGCTCCCGCAAAGGAGTACTATATGGATAAACTCAGAAATGGTATTAACCAAATCAACATAGCGCATATTATCCCTGTTGATTTCGGAGTTTTTCTCATTGTAGCGGTAATCACAGAAGAAAATCCATCCCATAGTACCCGCCGCGACAAGACACGGAACCGAGATCGTATATGTGTACATACTCGCATTTCGGTTGAACATAAAAACGCCCGAAACAATAATAATCAAAGCCTGATACACACCGATCACAAACACAGGCGCCGCGTACTGAGTACGGCGCAGGACGTAAGCCGCGGCATTTGACGAGATGTAAAACGCCGCCGCTGCCGTTACCGCTGTCGAGATAAAAGCAGATAATCCTATGTAATCGGGAGAAAGAGCCGCAAGATACGCCGCGGCGCTGATCACACCCGCAAATCCGACCGCGATGACGAGATTCTTTCTGTGTCTGAGCCATACCGATGTACAGATCAGCCCTAAAATGAAGGCTGTATGCAGAATCGCCCAGCCTATGTTGAGTAAAAACGGCGAATTGAAATAATACGTTATCTCGGGAAGCTGTCCGATCATTACCGCCGCGCCCGTATATGCGACAAGCACGCCTATCGTCAGGGAACGGAACAGTCTTTTTTTCCTGATCGCGATAAAGATATAAAATAACAGAGCCGCTATTCCGAGAACGAAAACAAACGCTCCCGCGAAAAAGCGCAAATTAGGAGCGAACGCCCTCGCAGCGCCGTTCTCGACCGAAGCTTCAAACCTTACGGAGAACGGAAGCTTCATAAACACCTCGACTACCTGCTCCCGCGAAGAGCCTTCAAGCTCTACCGAATTATAGGAATTGGCAACATACGAGGTCTGTTTGTATTGATCGTCATAAACGATTTTTCCGTTCACCTTTACCATGATCGGCGAATGGTCTGTTCTTATAACAAGATTACGGTTTTCGTCCGAGGGCTCAAAGGTTTTCACAAGATATATATTGCTTCTTTTAACCGATTTTTCGGTTACAAAAGGATTCTGAGTATTATAAACCCTTAGCTCCGCGTCGGGGATTTTATCGACGCGCTCGGTGTAGCCGTAGTTCCAGTTATAAACGGAATCTCCTCGAGTGAAATCCGTTATAACATAATCCGCAACAAAATAAACCGCTACGGTCAGAACAAAAATAATTATTGAAACGCCCAAAAGGGGGATGTTTTCCCCCTTGTTATCTTTGATATTTTTGCTGTAGCGGTTAAAAAACTTTTTAATCATATTTATTCATTCATTTCGGATCAGAGTCCCGAATACTTTTTCAGAAGATTTTTAACGTCATCGTCGGTGACGTGACCTTCGTTTTTCGCTGTGATCAAGTCATTTACGCTGTCGAGTGTCGCCTTGAGCTCATCGAGCTGAGCCCTCGCCTTAATCAAAGCGTCCGTAAGGCGTTTGTTATCCGCCTCAAGCTGCGTGATATCCTTTTCCATACGAACTCACCTTTGCGACATTTTTGAGATAACGGGCTTACCGTCCTTGATTGTGACGGTAATTTCGGTACGTCCGAGTTTTGTGCTCTTCTTAAACTCATTAAAGAAGGTCGTTACGATCTTGACCTCGGAGCCGTTCACGTCTGCCGCGTCAATGTTGTAGAAGATGTTGGTTCCGTATTCGGGGACCCATATCTCAAACATATTCTTGCCCTTATTGTAGAGCACCGATTTTTTGAGGTCGATTTTATTCTTGCCGAAGTGCTTTTCGAGCTCCGCCGAAACACGGTCGGGTTCAGCCTGTCTGAATTCAGTCACCTTGTTGGTGATTTCATAGAAATTCTTAAAAAATACGTGCGTGACCGCGTACTGCGCCAGCGCGTCAACGGGGATGTCTTTAATCGACTTGAATTCAGCCTGACCAAGCATAAATGCCAGCTCGTAGCTTCTGAGCGCGAATGCTTCAACGTCGACCTTAACTCCCTTAACTGTCACGGGAGAGGTAAGACCGTCGCCGTAAGCGTTATAACCGTCGAGCAGTACGTCCGAATCCTCGGGACTGGTCTCGACCTTATATTTCTCGACCTTTGACTCCGTCGTTTTGACGTTGGGGTCAACTCCCGTGCAGGAGGATAACGCGAATGCCGCGAAGCACGCCAAAAGCAAAGCCAGAAATCTCTTTTTTACTGCTGTTTTCTTAATTCCTGTAATACCCATTTTATCACCGTAATTGAAGAATATTCCTTGCCGTAAGCACGGCAAGGAATATTGTAAATGAATTTAATTTATACTATTATTCAATAAGACTTAATAGGGCCAATAATAGTCGGTATACGAACGATCGGGATTCTCGGAATCGATCGCTACAAATACATCCGCGTCACCGATTCTTTCGTAATTCTTATACGCTACAGCGTTAACTGTAGAACCGAGAGGAAGGTTTACGGAGAGCGACTCAAGAGGCTTGTTGTAGCGGAAATCCTCGAGTGTGTTCACATGCTCCTTGCCTGTGTCGTAAACGACCTTGTCGATGCCTGTCTGCTTGTTGTAGTCGCCCTGGCTGAACTTGAAGCGATACGCCATAAAGCACTTGTTGTTGTCTGTTCTGAGAACAGCGTTATTCTTAGGAACGATAAACTTCTTGTTCTCCTCGTCGAAGCTCGGTCTGGTGGCTGTCGAAGAAACCTCAAAGCGGTAAACGACAGTACCTCTGAGTCCGCGTGTTTCGTCCTCATATACACCGTGGTTCGAATGATTCCATGCAGTAGCGTTGGGATAGAAGGTCTCGTAAGCTCTGTGGATCTTCTTCTCGCCGTTCTCGTCTCTTGTGCTCCAGTCTACACAGCACATCTGGAAGCAGTACTCTGTATCGTAATCGACCTCTGCCTCGTCTCCGCTGTAGTAAACTCCGCCGTTCTCAAATCTAAGAGCCATAGCTAACGGAGCGACTATCTTAAGGTTGCCCTTCTGAGCGGAAGTGCTCTGAGCATCGTTATCCGTGATTTCGGCTTTCTTGATATTAGCCCAAAGCGATACGGAACCGACGGGAACCGCGTAGCCGTCCTTCTCGCCCTTTGTGCTTTCTACCTTGATATTCTCTGTGCCGCTGAGAGCCTGTGCAGCCTCGTTGAAGAAGTATCTGTCGGAGCTTCCGAAATACTCGTCGTTAACCGAAAATTCAGCCGCGTCCTTATCAACAGCGTAGTCAGCCGCGCTGACCGCGTAAAGCTCTACGTTATCGCCGATGACGATCTTCTCGGCAACAGGGATAGCGCCGTCAACGGGAGATTTCTGCTTGCTCGCGCCGATCGCAGAAGCCTTTGTAGCGGAAACCGCCGTAACCTTGGCTGTACCCGTGATCTCGATGGTACCGCCCGAGTGTGTGCCGCGTCCGCTTCCGATAGCAGCGCCGCCGCTGTTGAGCTCGTTGCTTCTGCTTGTAGCGGAAATAGCGGTTACATCCGCGTTGCCCGTAATCTTAATATTTGTTCTATACGCGTTAGCATTGTATTTTGCTGGATTACTGGTTCCGCGTCCGCCGCCGATTCCGGCGCCGCCGCAGGAGCCGATAGCTATAACGGTACCGCCGTTGATTTCGATATCGGATGCCGAAGCGCCGTATCCGCCGCCGATGCCTGCCGCGAAGGAGCCGGGATCGTTCGCGTTTAGAGTCGCAAGGTCGCTGAGGTCAAAGCTCTGATTCCATGCAGTAGCAGCATAAACCTCACCGCCGTTGATGACGATTTTGCCCGAATCATATTCGCCGACAGCCGCAACGCCGATCGCTCCGCCGCTTGTGCCGTAACCGCAGCCGATGCCCGCGCCGCACTCGTTGCCGTAAGCGTGAATCACGCCGCCGTTGATTGTGATGGTGTTTCCGTTTACGTGGTAGCCTGCGCCGATACCCGCGCCTCTGCGTCCTGCATAAGCGTTGATATTACCGCTGTTGATTGTGATTTCGCCAACCTTAACGCGCTCGTTCTCGGCGATGTTGATATCTGTACCGTAGGAACCGATAGCCGCGCCCCACTTACCGCCTGTTACGTTAAGAGTTCCGTCGCCCTCGAATGTGACCGAGGAGCCGTACTCAACCTCAATACCGCAGGAATAAGCGTTCGAGTCACCTTCGACGGTAGTGTGACCCTTTATAACGAATGTTACGTTTGAGCCGCCTTTTACCAGAATAGCCGAACGTCCCTGTGAAAAGACGCCAGCGTCCTCAAGAGTAATTGTTCCCGTTACGCCGTCGATCGTAACTGCGGTGTAGTCATTCTCGTCCAACGTATAGTTTCCGTCCTCGGTAATCTCGATGACATTACCGTCCTCCACAGCGTGGAAGCTTACGGAAAGCACGCTCGAAAGCATCAGAAGTACGAGAAGAAAAGATAATGCTTTTTTCATAAATAACTCTCCTTTCGTTTGTGTCGGAACAGCGATTTTAATGAGATGATTCCAAATAAAAAAACCGGCCGCAGAACTAAAAAGTTTGCGGCCGGTCGATCATACTGAATTGCTTAGACACCAGGCTTTGCGTCCTTGTCTTTCAACAAGTTTGCCCTTGTTATTAATTTATTAAATTATATCAAAAACTTTACTTGAAGTCAACACATAATCCTTTCTTTGTAACTATTTGTAATCATTGACATATTGTTCTATAAAACGCCTGTATAAGTTGTCAGATTTGCACAAGCCGTTGTTTTTTCAACAACCGACGTATTGTGACAGTCGACAAACATAAAAAATCAAATTTGTGGTAATATTATATAATTTTGTGTTGATTTTTATATAAAAATCATTTATAATGGTGTTGATTATTTTCGCATTATGATCCGATCCGTTTACTTAGTCAGCCAATATCACAGAGAGAAGGATTCAAAATGAAGAAAAGGAAATTCACTGAGCGTTCCCGATACATTATAATAATATCGCTTTTTCTGGTAATTGTTAATGTTACGCTGGGTTTTTTTCTGTCATACCAATCCAATAAAGCGCTGACTTCGATCATACAGGGCAGAATGCTCGACGTATCCAATACGGCAGCCGATATGCTGGCGGCGATGAGCTCGAGCGTCTGACGGCTGACGATAAGGACACCGAGGAATACCGTAAGGTTATACGCACTCTCACGTGTTTTCTTGACAATATAGAGCTTGAATATATTTATTGTATAAAAGATTTGGGAAATAAGAATTTCGTTTTTACGGTCGACCCTGAGCCCGTAGATCCCGGTGAGTTCGGCTCCCCCGTCGCCTATACCGACGCGCTGTACACGGCGAGTCTCGGCACGCCTGACGTCGATGAAGTTCCCTATGAGGACAGGTGGGGCAGATTTTACAGTGCGTACAGCCCCGTTTATGATTCAAAAGGAAAGGTCGCGGGAATTGTAGCGGTCGATTTCAGCGCCGAATGGTATGAGAATCAGGTATCGTCGCAAAGGACGACTATTTTCGTAATCTGCGGATTGTCGCTGCTTATCGGCGCGCTGATCGTCGTTATACTCACCGAGCAGTCACGCAAAAGATACCGACAGCTCTACAGCCAGCTGAATATCCTCGCGGACAACGTCGAGGATCTGGTAGGTGAAATCGGCGGCAATATGCCCCGTTCACACGACACGAAAGGCGTCAAAGTTCCCGACAGCAAAGCGAAAGGAAACGATATCAGCGATTTCGGCGAGAGGATTCTCGCTATGCAAAAAGTGCTGCGGCACGAAATCGCCAACGTACACAGACAGGCGTATGTCGACGCGCTCACATCGGTCGGCAACAAAGCCGCTTACCTCGAAACCGTCAGACACCTTGAAGATGATATCAAAAACGGCACCGCGGTATTCAGCGTAGCGATATTCGATATAAACGGACTTAAGGATATAAACGACAACTACGGTCACGAATACGGCGATTTGGCGTTGATCGACGAGGCGAACATTATGATCCGCGTGTTCGGCAAGAAGAACATCTTCCGCATCGGAGGCGACGAATTCATAGTAGTGATTCCGACCGATTCTCAGGAAGAAATGGAAAGGCTGTTCAAAGACGCGGACGATGTGATAGCCGAAGTCAACAAGGAGCAGAAGCCTTATGTGATCCCGCTGTCGTTGTCAAAGGGCTACGCAATCTACGACAAGGATAAGGACGTCGGCTACAAGGAAGTATTCAAGCGCGCCGACGATAATATGTATATGGACAAGGCGGCGTTTTACCGTCGCTTCCCCGAAAGACGAAGAAGATAAAATACGAGGCAGGAACCTGATAATTCCTGCCTCATTTTTTGTGTTTATTGCCGATCGGCTTACAGCTCCATATTGAGCTTCTGGACGCGTCTTATCTCGTCCTCGGCGTTGAGGAACGCCTGAACGACCAGCGGGTCAAAGTGTTTGCCCGCGTCCTCGCGGATAATGCTTATCGCCTTATCTACGGAGAAAGGCTCCTTGTAGCTGCGTCGTGACACGAGCGCGTCAAAGACATCGGCTACAGCCATAACACGCGCCGACAGAGGAATTTCCTCTCCCGAAATACCCGTCGGATAACCCTTTCCGTTCCACTTTTCGTGGTGATAGGAAGCGAGGTTTTTCGCTTCTGTAAGGTACTCGGATTTCTCACCGACGGTCTTGATGACCTTATCGATGATTTCACCGCCCGCGGTCGTATGGCTCTGCATCGTCTTAAACTCATCATCAGTCAGCTTGCCGGGTTTATTGAGAATAATATCGGAAACCTTGATTTTTCCTATATCGTGGAGAGGAGCCGAGTGGACTACCTCGTTTATGAATTCATCGCTTAGCTGGTCGGCGTAGATACCGTCCTCCTTCATACGGCGAAGGATCACCTCGCAGTAAACCGCCGTCTTGAGTACGTGGTCGCCCGTGCACTTGTCACGGTTTTCTACCATATCCGCGAGAACGAGCACGAGTCCGTTCTGCAAACGCGTGACCTGTTCTCTCTTCAGCTCAACCTCGTTAATGAAGCTCACGGTATCGAAGGTAATTTTTTTATACTCCTCGTAAAGATGCTCGATTTCATCGCCCGTATCTATACCGAGCTCATACATCATTTTAAGGCTTTCCTCACGCGCCTGGGGCGTATCGTAGTTAAAGAGACCTGCCGCGTTGGCGATCTTGTTTACAGGTCTTACAATATGACGCTCGGATATCCATACCGCGTAGGTTCTGATCAGCAAAAGGAAGCCGAGCAGCAGCGAGATTACTTTCGCGAGAACGGCTGTTTCGTCGGAGTTGAGACGGCTCATTGACATATCCACTCCGACATAGCACACGACCTTGCCCGCTTTGTTGCGGATAGGCTCATAGACAGACATCAGCCAGCCGTCGCTGTCGTCGGTTATATCAGCGGGAACGTTTTCTCCCGACAAAAACTGATTCAGATACTTTTTTATCGTATTGTCATGCTCGATTATATCTCCGGGGGAATCCGCCTCTACATCCTTTGTATCGAGGTCAAAAATAACGTGCGTTCCGTCCTTCCTTATCTGATAAACATAAACGAACTGGATTTCGGGAGAAGCGTCGCTGATGTTCTGCAAAAGCTCCTCCGTCTCGGCGTAGCCCTTCGCTTTTTCTCCGTATTTCAGGTAACTCTCTATTCTTTCGGGGTTGATATGGGTGGCGATAACTCTGGCGGCGTATTCCGCCTGATGTGTATAATCATCCATAAACGAGTTGTGGTACTGTACGATCGAGAAAAGTATAGCTGCCGCCGCAACCAGTGTCGTTGATATCGCGACGACCAAAGACGACTTCATACGAAGCGACACGTGTCCGCGGATTTTATGACTTGTTTTCTCTATTATGGTGATGTAATACCAGCTCTGCGCTTTTAAATACTTAAAAAGCTTTGAGGGCAGCAGCTTATATATAAGGATCGACACCGCCGTGACGATCGCCTTATCGACAATGTCAATCAAAAACAGCGATAATAAATTCGAGAAGAAGTAGCCCATAGGTACGGCGCGGTCGATCGAAGCGGCAAAATCCACAGCGAAGCCTTCTCCGAAGCTCTTGCCGTAAATCAGCCACGTCAGTATTCCGCCGAGAACTCCGCCCAAAAAAGCAAAGGTCAATACCGCCAAGATTATGTAATGGATGCGTACCCGCCTGAGCTTTCTTACGAACACTACCGCCGTGACTGCAACCAGCACACTTATGACGCAATAGTATATGGAACTGGGATTAGCTATTCCCGCGATAAGGTTCGACAAAAAACCGACGGTAATACAGGGAATGTAGCCGCCCGAAAGCGCCGCGAGAATTGTGCCGACATTATCAAGATATAACGGAAGGCCGAAAATCTCGTTTAAACGTGTGCCGAGGTTATTCAGAATTATACACGAAACTACCAATACCACAAGCGAAAGCCAGGTATGTTTTTCCTTTTTTTGTTTTAATATGGTGATAATTCATTCCTCCCAACAAACTCCTATATATAAGCAACACCGCACAATTCAGTGCGCACGTCCTGACGGCTGATTTATTCGCCGTATTGCCCATACAAAACTATTATATAACAAAAATCACTGCAATACAATCCATATCGCAGTGAATCGTTTCGTCATATTCAATATAATTTATAATGAGTATTTATACAGATTACCCAACAGCTTTTAGAACGAGTATTTATACAGATCACCCAACGGATTTTCGAGGGTGAATATTATTATGATTTGGTCGAATTATTTCTGGATGTTTTCAATAAAATTCCGGAAAAAATATAGTTATTACTCTGAAAATACTGCCGCAGTATTGAAAAAAAGCGCTTTTAATAATAAAATAAATTGAATAACAGTTAAGGGCGGTAAATATGGACACTGGTTTGTTTCGACTGTTCAGACAATTAAAGGATCGGAAAGCCATCTCGGACTTTCTGAACAACTCATCGTTTGATGAGTTAACTGAATTCAATATAACAAACGACAATTTTACAAAGCTCTTTTACACGGCTAAAAAGTACTCCTCTCCCCTGACGGAAGGCTCGTTTAAGGAGCTCTTTCTTAGCATGTCCGAATTAGTGGTCCACCCCGACGACAAAGCGCGCTTCTGCGGGCTGATCGACCCCGTAACACTCAGGTTTCAGCTTCAGAAGTCAGAGATCCCGGGGATAATCTGCGACGAATTCCGCTTTCATCTGCTCAGCGATAACTGGTGCTGGGTCGAGGTCGTGCTTGTATCGGGAAGCTTTATGGATCTGCCCGAGGATATTTACCGCATGTACGTATTTGACGTCCACAGCCGAAAGACGCGCGAGCTCGGGCTGAACGACGAATATGTCCATTCCGACAGGAACCGTGATGAAACCACGGGGTTGCTCAGGGAAAAGGCGTTTATGAAAGAAGTCGAGAAGCTCACGCGCGACACCTCTGTAAAATGGTGCGTGATCATGGCTGATATCGACAACTTCAAGCTCTTTAATGAATGGTACGGACACAGCTCTGGCGACCTGCTGATGGCGCGGATCGGTTCGATATTAAAGAAAACCTCAGAGGATCTCGGCGGCACAGCGGGATATTTCGGTCTGGACGATTTCTGTCTGCTTATCCCCTTTGACAAGAAAAATATCGACGATCTCTACGAGAACATTTCGACTCTCATATCATCAAGCGGCAATAATTCGAGCTTCAAGCCCGCCTTCGGAATCAGTCTTGTTGATGAAGACAGCAGGATCCACGACATCGTCGACCGCGCTTTTCTCGCGGTCCGCGTCGCTAAGCAGGGCTACCGCCACCGCATACAGCTTTACGATCCGGGTATGTACACCAAGGCGGACGCCGAGTACCGCATTGTATCCGATTTTATGCAGGCGGTTAAAAAACACGAAATAATCTTTTACCTTCAGCCACAGTGCCGCGCTTCTACGGGCAAAATCGTGGGAGCCGAGGCTCTTTGCCGATGGGTACTTCCCGACGGCAGCTTAGTTCCGCCAAACCACTTTATTCCTGCCCTCGAAAAGCACGGACTTATTACCGACCTCGACCATTACATCTGGGAGGAGGTCTGCAAATGGCAGATGCGCTGGATCATGAAGGGCAACACTCCCCTGCCTGTTTCCGTAAACATTTCGACTATAGATATACGGAATATCGACATAGCTCAGGTGTTGACCGACCTGACCGAAAAGTATAAGCTGCCTCATAATCTGCTTAAAATCGAGATCACCGAATCCTCATACGCCGACAACGCGGATCTCGTAAGTAAAGCGGTCCACAGCCTGCGCGAAAAAGGCTTTACCGTTATGATGGACGACTTCGGCAGCAGATACTCAACCCTCAATATGCTCAAAAATCTCAGCGTGGATGTTATCAAACTCGACGCACAGTTCCTGCATATGGACGAAAGCAACTCCGAAAGAAGCATACACATCATTGAGTCGATAAATTCAATGGCTAAAACGATCGGGCTTCCAATTATCGCGGAGGGCGTGGAGAACGAAAAGCAAAAGACCTTCCTTCAGGATATGGGATGCAGATATATCCAGGGGTATTATTTTTACCGTCCTATGGATACAAAAAGCTACGAGGAGCTCATTGCCGACCACAACAAAATAGATACCTCGGGAATAACCTTTAAGTCAAACCAGCAGTTCAAGCTGCGTGAAATACTCGACAACAATGTTTACAGCGATACAATGCTAAACAATATCCTCGGACCGTGCGCGTTCTATTCATGGGACGGCGAGGACGTGGATATCATCCGCTATAACGAGCAGTTTTACGAGGCTGTGGACGTTCCCGACTTTGTCGACAGGCTCGATAAAATCCAGCGCTTTTTACCGCCCGCGGATGTGGAGCGTATACACCTGCTTCTGCAACAGGCGAAGGAAGATAAGCTCAACGGCGCAAAGGGTCTTTTACATTTCTATAAAACCGACGGAACGCTGACGACCTTTTATATGCGCTTTTATTATCTGCGTCGCGAGAAAGACCGCGACATATTCTACGGCGCTGTTCAGGACATCACGAGACTCTCAACGCTCGAAAAGCAGATTTTGCTCCTGTCGCGCTTTTCGCCCGACACCGTAATCTTTATGACGCGCAAGCCGAACGGAAGCGTAAGCTTTTCGGTGCTTTTCAACGGGCTTGAAGAAGAACTCGGAATGACGCGCGAAACACTCGAAGCAAAGCTCAACAGTTTCTACTTCTCAAATCGTATCAGCCCCGACAACCCGGACTCGCCGTACACCCCGCTGCTGGAATATGTACGCAACTCGAAATCCTTTGAAACCGTACTGAACATACCCAACTCCAAGGGCAAAACGCTTAAGCTCAATGTATTCGGTGATTACATAATCGACGATACAGACACAATGGATTACATTATTACCGCGCGCAAGGCAGCGTCAGAAAACGAATAACAAAACAGCCAATCACTTCAATCCATTTTGAAATGATTGGCTGTAATTTTATGATTTAGTATTCCCCTATAGCATTATAAACTCAAACAAGATTAAAAAAACGATATATTTTTTAAACTATAGCGTTCCGTTTTGGAAAATTTATAAATTCAATGTTCCATTGTGGAACACAGCGTTGACAAAAAAGAGATATAATAGTACAATAGCTTATAATTTTTAAACCACCATGTATGAATTCCCTTTTGCAAGGAGATTTTTATGCTGAATTATTATACAATCATTACACTTATAACGATAGCGGCACTGATCGTTCTCTGTGTGCTGGTGCATGA
>JAHLBL010000119.1 GCA_020625635.1 bacterium | reverse complement strand
TGTCAATTATAGTTTCCAAAAAGAAAAAAGTCAATCATTTTTTGCTATTTTGTAGAATAAAACACTAAAGAATATTTTTAAACATAAATACTGTAACAAAGAACGAAATAACAGAAAAAAATCGAGGCTGTGATTCTGATTACAGAACCACAGCCTCATAAATATAAACTGATATTATTCTGCCGAATAGTCCGACCAGCTTCCCTTTGAGTACCTGCGTTTGAATTTCATTGCGCCCGTGTCGGCTTTTGGTTTTACCGACGTATCTATTTTGTACATCTTACCGATAAGGTCGTTGCTGAACTGTATATCGGTCGTCTGGAACGCTTTCTTGCCTTCGGCGACCTCTCTGTCGGTCACGCCTGAATCGAAGGTGATACCCATACACCCCCATGGAGCGACAACACGATAAATATCGGTTCCTTCTATCTGCTCCATTTCATACCCGGGCCACTCCGCGTAATAATAAGGCTCCTTCGTGAAGCTGTTGAAAGCCATACCGCCCCACCAGTAAGCGTAGACCTTATCCCATTTTGATTCGCTGTTGTCGTAATAAACATAGCCCGGCTCGATGTCGTTGATATCAAGATCGTATTCCTCGAGATACTTTTCGAGAGGATCGGTCTTATCCTTATAGTGCACGGGAACGCCGTATTCCAACGCCGAGACCTTCTGTGTGAACGCCGCCTCAAGGAATTCGGGATAGATACTTCTCCAGTACTCTATCATATGTTCACCCGACTCATATTTACTGAACACGAGCTTATCCTTGGCGTAGCCCTTCTTGATCAGATCGTTATACATCGTCTCGGTCACGTCGCCGTTATCCGTCTTGTACCCGCCAGCGTAGAAATCTAAAAACGGCGCGTTTTCGTTATTCAGCTTATATCTCAAGAACTCTGTCCACTCTTTATCGGCATACATATCAAAGGTAGCCGATAAAACTCCGCCTGTGCCGAATTTGTCGGGGTAAGTCAAGACCGTATAGAAGGTTTCGAGTCCGCCTAAGGAGCTGCCTGTCAGCGAGGTATGCTGAGCGTCGGTATAGACGTTATAATTCTCATTTACATACGGCATGATCGTATCGCAGAGGAACTTCGCTAAAGCGCTGCCGCGCTTTTTTGTCAGATCATCTGCCTTGGCGTTTTCGGGTTCACCCTCCATATTTATCTCGCCTAAGTCGGGAACCAGCTCATCATTTCTGTAGATGTCGTTGTTATCGACCGCGACTATGAACGCTTTATTGTCGGTGACATTCATCATACTCGTGACGTGTTCACCGACATTCCAGCTCACCTCGTTGTTATCCATTCCCTCGTCTACACCCGTTTTGAAAATGCTCTGACCGTCGAACATATAGATAACGGAATACTTTTCCTCTAATTTTTCGTCATAGTCGGCGGGCTTCCAGATATAAACCTTCTTATCCCGTCCGTCAAACTGAAACACCTTTTTATCAAATTTCGCGTCATAGACGGGCTCGGTGCCTACCACATACGGAAGGAGCTCGTCGTTCTTTGCGTTCCAGCCGCTGATATAGCTGTTGAACGTGACATCCATACTTGTGATATCACCGAAGGACACATGCACCATATTGTATTTATTTTCATCCGCCTCACATCGGAAAATAGCGCCGCTTTTGTCCGTGCCGCTTTTCTTCATTTTGATATCCTTTGTTTTACCGCTTGAGGTATTCATAAAGGTCGCGGTCATCTCGCTGTACTTTTTTGGAGCTCTGACTGTCAGCGGACAAATTGTTTTAACCTCCGCGTTTTTTGAATCGGCGGAAGCCTCTGATTATCCGCCGCCCGAGTAGCCTGTCGCCGCCGAAACAAGAACGGCTGCGCATAATAATAACACTGTAATTCTTTTCTTTCTCATAGTTCATTCTCCTTTTTATTCATAACACTGCTTTGTTCAGAACTCTTCCCTGCGCGTAAGGAACGTATGCAGGAAATCCTTGAAGATCGGCGCCCACGCGCTCTCGTTATGCGGCTGATCGAACAGGATGACTTCGTTCATACGCTCCATCGGATAAAACTCCGCAATCGCGTCGTATACCGCCTGTGTACTCCTGCATATTTCCTCCTCGGGCTCGCCGACCGCTCCGCTGTAGAAGTAGAGATACGGCATTGAGCCGCTCAGTCTTGAAATCGTCCAGCTTACGATGTCGTCAACAGAGTAAAACGGAAACGCGGGAGAAAAGACGCCTGACAAACAGAACCTGTCAGGATGGCTGAGAGCGGTGAAATAAGCCTGCAAGCCTCCCGAGGAGCTGCCGCAGAAGGCAGCGGCGTTCCTGCCTTTTTCAACAGGGAAACGCGCCTCAACCTCGGGCATAACCGTGCGTATCACAAAGTCGTCGAACAGCTCACCCTCGGGTATGAGAAGTTCCCTTATCATCTGCGGCATTTCATCGGGAAAGCGGAGCGCTCCTATACTTTTCGGCGTAAGCTCCTTCGTTCTCTGAACGGGACCTTCGTCGTTATGTATGCCGACTATGATTGCTTTGCCGACTTCTTTGACTGCTTCGCGTGTATACCAACAGCCGAATTGCCCCGGGTTGTTATCCTCAAAAAGATTTTGTCCGTCCGTCATATAGATAACGGGCAGAGTCTCGCCTTCATCGTGTTCGGGCACATAAACGCGCACCTTCTTGTTTTGTCCGCCATAATACGGCAAGCTCAGCTCATACAGCTCTTCCTTGATCATCTTTATTCCTCCCTTGTTTAATGTGCAGAATTCAGCATCACCGTTGTCGTTGTACCTATATAATAAAACAGCTGCCCGACAATTATCAAACAACTGTTTAATAATTTTTCAACACATAGAAGAACAATTCAACCGTCAGTTTAAAAAATCGGCTTATCTCTGTCGCACATACCGAAAGTCGGGTACTGACATCCTTTGGCGATCTCATCCGCGTAACAGAAAAGCGGCAGTACGTTCGCCTCATAACGGATGATATAGGAGTTTATCTCACCGTCGATCGAAGCGATCTTCATTGTATGCACGATCTTTTTATTGCAAAGCATATTCATACACCGCTCAACATCGCACAAATCCAGCCCCGTTCCCCGACTTATCAGCGGAGCGGTAACGGGAATGTTCGACACCGTATAAAGATAAAAGAAGATTTTCAGTATTTTTTTATCCGCGAAGAGCGCAAAAATCTGTCGGATAGCGTCCTCCCTTTCATAATACGAAAGCATACTGTCGTTCTGCGGACGCACCATCAGGAAGAAAGTGCGGAATTCGTTTGACAGCCGCGCCAGAGCCATACCGTCGTCGCGCAGAATATTGGCAAAGAAATCCGCGCCGCGATCACTTTTTGAAACGGAATTGTCGTTAAAGCGTTAGACAAAATTTTCCGAAATACTCTCATCGCCCGTCAGCCCCACGATGAACGACCAGCAATAGTTGAAGGCGAGGCGGAAGGCTTCGTCTCCCGGCATTTTGCTCAGCTTCTTGGAAAGAATAATGCGGATATCCTGCTCCTCTCTGCCGAAGAGCGCGTCAATACTCACTCCGAGCGCGTCGGCAAGCAGCGGCAGGACCTCAGCGTCGGGAGTTCCACCGCGCTCCCATTTGGAAACTGCCTGCGTGGTAACACCGATAATGCTGCCGAGATTTTCCTGTGTATATTTCTTTTGCACACGATATTTCTTTATCTGCTCTCCGATAACGCTCATTTTCAACCCTCCGTTGATTTTCTGCTTTCATTGTAACAGAATAAAGCGCTTTTGTCTATACAGGGTTTCAAACAAAAAGAGATTTGTCGCAAAATATGAACTATTTATTATCAATTCTTTGTGCAGGATATCACCCACTCAATAAAGTTCTTAATACTGTCGCCGCCGTTACGTTCAGCGTATTCGTGGGTACGTTCCCATACGGTTTCAAAATCTACGCTTTCAACGCCGTCGTAGGCACTCAGTGCAAGATTAAGGTTTATCTCGGTAGTCACCGAGTTGGTGCTCTGCTTGATACCCGAACGAATACGCCAGTACTTAGCTACGTTCGCCGTTTTATATCCGCCGCGGCTCTCCATCAGGAAGTAAAGCGGCGAATACATATTAACACGCTGTTCCACGGTATAGCCGAGCGCGTCTTTCTTTGCTAAATCTGACTTGTAATCAACCGCGTATTTGCTTTCAAGCTCGGTCAATACATCACAAAGGATTTTATCAAAGTGCGCGCGATTGCCGTCGCCATAGCCGAAAAGATTATTCCTACCCTCGGGCTGATCAAATCCCGTGACAAGATTACTCGCATGCTTGCACGCTTTCGCAAAATCCGCGATACTCGTAATTGTGGCGGTATTAGTGCTTTTATCGTAGTTGATCCATTTTTTATCCTTATTCATATCATCTACATATTCCCGCGCAGCTTTTAAGTCGTTCAAATCGGCGAGATAGTTATTCAGGGATTGTTCGAGCACGCCTTTGACATAATCGTAGTAACTGCCTGCCTGATAAATCCCCTCTTCGGACTTGGTCAGTGTCAGCGTGTTGCCGTCTTTATCAACGAAACCAGCGCTATTCACGTACTTTGAAAATGCTTCCGCCAGCTTGTCGGACATAGCCTGTTCCTCGGCGCTTCTGCCTTTGCGCGTACAGCCCATCATCCATTCGTACTCGGCATTGGCGGTATCGACACTGGTGACAGGACACCATGACATTGAACCCGAAACGGAGTCAGAAACATTTTGTATCGCGCCGATTTTCTTAAGATACGGCTTATACATCTCGCTGTCACCCGATGCTCCGAGCAAAACAGACTGCGCTCCGCCTCCGCTCATACCGAAGGTGAATATCTTCTCGGCGTCGCCCGCGTTCACATCATCGCAATACCTCAGATAACGTACAGCCGCCTTTAGGTCTGTAACACCTGAGGGAGCTCCTTCATTGATTCCGCGGCAGCCGGGATAAACATAAACAAATCCCTTGGCTGTGAACTCAGCAATCCTGCCAATTCCCATCCCCATATTAACTGTGTCCTCGGTGACTGCATCGGCGGCAAAATATCCGGGCGTATTGACGCAAAAAACAATCGGTGCGTCGGCTGCGGTATATCCGTTGACCTGTGCGGTTTCGTTGAGCTTGCAGGTGTAGGATCCGTCTGCGTTCTTTTTCGCGTCCATAAAGGCGGCAGGTACAAAGTAAGCGAGCTTTTCGTATTTTTCGTTCACGGGATTCTCGCAGTATGAAATGCCGACCTGATAATATAAATCGTTTTCTTTACTGTACTTCCACTTACTCATATCCGTCTTTGGAAGTTTTGTAACAGGAGCAGCAGTTTCAGGCACAGTGTTTTCCGCTGTGTTATTAATTTGTTCTCCGCAACCTGATAATACAGCCGCAACAATCGCTGTAATCATCAGTATCGACAAAATCAATTTTGCTCTCATAAATAGAACTCCCAACTATCAGTCTATTTTTTCTCAGTATTATGAAGTTATTTCACCTACAGCTATTATATTAAACGGAAACCTAAAAATCAAGCAAAGCATGTTAGCTTTATAAAGGAGTAGAGCGTTTTTGCCTGTGAAAAGCATGAGCTGTTCAAATCCTGTCGCCACGAATTTATTTGTAAAAAATGAGGAGTATCCGATGGATACTCCTCACAGCTTGTCGAAAAAGTCCAGTATAGACTGGGCTTTTTCTT
>JAHLBL010000118.1 GCA_020625635.1 bacterium | reverse complement strand
CCCGAAATCATTTCCTATCAGCACACCAGAAACAGCCTCAAGGGTATGATCAAGCAGAAGTACAGCAACGGAAAATGGATCGGTCTCACAATATCGGAATCGCCGAAGTGCCTTTCCTACTATCACTTCGTCCCCTTCCTCTTTGTAATGGGACTTCTCGGAACAACGGCATTGGCGCTGCTCGGTTTTCCGCTTATGCTCGAAATCCTCGTGCTGCTTTACTCGATGTTCGACTTCGTAAACACGGTAAGCTGCTTTACCATGAGAGACATTATGCCGCAGTTCTTCCTGCTGCCCCTGCTCTTCCCTCTTATGCACCTCGCTTACGGCTTCGGCACGGTTGTGGGAATTTTCGAGATCCCGTTCTGGAAAAAGAAAATCAAAAAGGAAAAAGAGCAGGAACAAAAGGAACAGAAGACAGAATAATGCTTTTGGAGAATTATGGCTAACAAACTGACACTTTCCGCCGAACAGCTCAGAGGACTTCAGCTAAAGGAGCTCGACCTTCTGAAATACTTCCGCGACTACTGCGACAGCCACGGGCTGACGTACTATGTCTGCGGAGGCTGCCTTATCGGCTCGCTGAGATACGGCGGTTTCATACCGTGGGACGACGACGCGGACGTATTTATGCCGCGCGCGGACTACGAAATATTTATAAAAGAATACCTTAAGGAAAACCCGTCCGAGCGTTTCGTTCTTCTCAACGAAACCGACGAAACCTTTACGCGCAACTGCTTTGCGACGCTCGTCGACACAAGCGCGACACTCGTGAAAAACTACCAGAAAGACCTCGATATACCTCACGGGGTGGCATTCGACATCTTCCCCGTTGACCCGAGACCGTCGGGAAAAATAAAGAAGTATTTTCAGTTTTTCTGGTGCATAATCTACTCGCTTTTCAGGGCGCAGACGATCCCCGAAAAGCACGGCGGGATCATGTCACTCGGCAGCAAGATTCTGCTCGGGATTTTCCGCGGATATAAAATACGCAAGAAAATCTGGAAGTTCTCGGAGAAGCATATGACGAAGTACCGCATCGAGGACTGCGACTGCATATGCGAGCTCTGCGCGGGTCCCGCGATCATGAAGAACGAGTACCCGAAGGAGCTATTCGACGATACCGCCGAAATCACCTTTGAGGGCGAGCGTTTCAAGACAATGAAGGGCTACAGACAATACCTTGCGCTCGCGTTCGGCGAGGATTATATGACTCCACCTCCGAAGGAACAGCAGGTCGTCAGTCACGACCTCGCTTATCTTGACCTCGACACACCGTGCTCGGAATATAAAAACAATAACAGGGCTGCCGCAATCTGAGAAAGCGACAGCCCTTTTTGTTACTCATTCAATGAAAATTGTTTCTTAAAAAAGAGAAAGGATTGTTGTACTTGTTGAGATACCCGCCCTCCTCGTTAAGCTCGTCTACGTTTGAGAAGAGCTGCTGAGGGGTGTGTATGCTCTCGCTGCGGTTGTGAAGTCTGAGCTGGAGCTCCACGGGCAGCGACATAAAATACCTGCGGCTGTCGCGGTGTTCACTGATAAGCCGTGTAAGATTCTTGTATTCCACGTGTATCACCTGTTTAAAACTTCTTGTAATTTCCAATCAAACCCTTGAATAAAAGCGTTTTACAGGAAATTATTATTAGTTTTTCCGAAAAGGATTATATTATACACGAAAAAACAATATAAAAACAAGAAGAACCCCGCCGCGGAAGTCCTTCTTGTTGAGAAATTTATGAAAACAAAATACGTAGAAGTCAGAATAGAACCTTGGTATACTTTCTAGTATTATACTATATGTCAAGCAAATGTTTCAAGCGATTTTTTAAAATATATTGCTCTTTTGGAAAAATCTGCTTTTTGCACAATAAGGAAACGCCTGCTTTGTGAAAAATCACAAGGCAGGCGTAATATTTAGTTATTCAACGCTGAGCATGAAGTAGTAAATCGGCTGACCGCCCTTTACGAGCGAAACCTCAACCTTTGAACCGAACTTGTCGTTGATAGCCTCGAACGCCTCCTGAGCGTCGGACTCGCTGACGTCGTTGCCGTAGATAAGGGTTACGAAGGATGTGTCGTGCTTGATCATATTCTTGGCAAGCTTGATAACAGCCTTAACGGGAGTTTTCTCTGTGATGGTGAGCTTACCGTTCTCAAGGGCGATGATCTCGCCTTCCTTGATCTTCTTGTTGCCGAACTCGCTGTTGCGCGCCGCGAAGGTAACCTGACCTGTGGCGACATGCTTAGCGGCATCCATCATCATATCTTTGTTGCTCTCGGGCGAGAGGTCGGGATCGAAATTGAGCATAGCGGTCATACCCTGGGGAATCGTACGTGTGGGAACGATGATAACCGTTCTGTCCTCAACCATAGGAACCGTCTGCTGAGCAGCCATGATGATGTTCTTGTTGTTCGGGAATACGATAACAGTCTTGGCGGGAGTAGCCATAACAGCCTCGTAGATATCGTCTGTGCTGGGGTTCATCGACTGACCACCGCTTACGACATTGGCGCAGCCGAGATCCTTGAACAGCTCAATAAGTCCGTCGCCCGCGGCAACTGCAACAAAGCCGATCTCCTCGGTGGGTTCAGCGGGCTCAAGCTTAGCCTTAGCCGCCTTCTTGGGCTTGGAGGCGTTATCCTCCTGAGCCTTTTTATGCTGCTCGCGCATATTCTCGACCTTAACGGTGAGGAGCTGACCGAACTCAAGACCTTTCTTGAGAGCATCGCCGGGCTGCTCGGTGTGAACGTGAACCTTTATGATATCCTCGTCGTTGACTACAACTACGCAGTCGCCGATCGTCTCAAGGAAGAGACGGAGCTCGTTGGGGTCGGTAGCAATCTCTGTATCACGGCCTACGATAAACTCCGTACAGTATGTGAAGTTGATAACCTCGTCAAATTCCGCAACGGTGCTGCCGAAGTTGTCGAGCTCGTCCTGAGTATTGGACTGGGCATACTCAACAATCTCGCCGTCCTCAAAATACTTCAGCATACCCTCGAAAATCGAGAGAAGTCCCATACCGCCTGCGTCTACGACGCCTGCCTTCTTCAGTACGGGGAGATATTCGGGAGTTTTGTCAAGAGCCTCCTTGGCGGATTTGCAGACAGCTCTCCAGACCTCCGTGAAGTCCTCAGTGTCGACAAGAGCCCTGAGACCGCCCTCGTAGCCAACACGGGCTACTGTGAGGATAGTACCCTCGGTGGGCTTCATAACAGCCTTGTAAGCCGCGTCTACGCCGAGACCGAGAGCCTCGACCATATCGCGTCCCGTAGCCTCCTCCTTATCGCTGAGTCCCTGTGAGAAGCCTCTGAAAAGAAGCGAAAGGATAACGCCCGAGTTACCTCTTGCTCCGCGGAGCATAGCGGAGGCAACAGCCTTTGCAACCTTTCCCGCTTCCTGCTCGTCGGAATCCTTGATAGCCTCAACCGCGGCAGTGGTAGTCATAGACATATTTGTGCCTGTGTCGCCGTCGGGAACAGGGAAGATATTGAGGTCGTTGATCATCAGCTTTTTGGAGCAGATGTTATTTGAGCCTGAAATTACAGCTTGTTTTAAGTCCAGTCCATTCATAATAGCACTTCCTAAACATAATAATGGAATCATATTATTTTACAATACTACAATTACCATTATACTAAGAATACGTCGGTTTTGCAAGAGTTATTTTTTACTAAGTACGAAAAACGCCGAAAAAATCATTGAAAAACTTTTTATCAAAGGATTCTCAGGCGTTCCGCGGCAACGGTTCTGCCGCTTTTCTCGTCGATATCGAATATCACGCACTCGAGCTTGCACGCGCCGTGCTTCAAGTCAAAGCGCACGGGCATATGGGTTTTGAACTTTTCGATAGAGATTTCGGGTTTTACGCCGAGGACGGAATCCCTCGGTCCCGTCATACCGACGTCGGTGATGTAGCCTGTCCCCTTTTCAAGAACACGCTCATCCGAGGTCTGAACGTGGGTATGGGTTCCGAAAACCGCGCTCACTCTTCCGTCAAGATAATAACCCATAGCGAGCTTTTCCGAGGTTGTTTCCGCGTGAAAATCGATCACGGTGATTTTGCAGTCGTTGTCGCTGAGCAGCTCGTCGATAACATCGAACGGGCTCTCGAGTCCCTGCTCCATATACATTGTACCGATAAGGTTAATCACGCACACCTGAGTACGTCCCATATCGACAACACATAAGCCTTTCCCCGGCGTTGTGCCGCTGGGGTAATTAGCAGGGCGGACAATGTAGGGCGTCTCGTCAAGGTAGGAGTAAACCTCCCTGCGCCTGAACGAGTGGTTGCCCAGTGTAATAACATCCACGCCGCTGTCAAAAAGATAGCGGGCGGACGAGGGCGTGATCCCGTTTCCGTCGGCGGAATTCTCGCCGTTACAGATAACGAGGTCGATCCCCTTGAGCCTTTTGAGCGTAGGCAGCTTGGAGCGGAGAAATTCGCAGCCGATCTTGCCTACAACGTCTCCAACACATAGAATTTTCATAACTATCAGCCTTTCTGTAAGTGGAATGAGTGGTAAACTGATACTCGATATACAGATTCGCCCTGTATACCATAATAATTATATCACATAATTTTCGATATCACAAGAGAGTTTTTTCAGAGTTGTATGAAAAAAGCTGCCGCAAAAGCGACAGCTCTTTATGTAAATCTGCGAATTATTCGTCAAGCTTGGATGTGCAGTTGGGGCAGCGGGTAGCGTCGATGTGGATCTTAGTGAAGCAGTAGGGGCAATCCTTCTCGGTCTCTTCCTCTTCTTCTTCCTCTTTCTTCTTACCGATTGTCATAACCTTGTTTACGGCTTTAACGAGCAGGAAGATGATAAACGCGATTATGATAAAGTTGATAAGGGCAGTGAGGAAAGCTCCGTACTTGAACACAGCGCCGTTGATCTCAAAGTAGAGGTAGTCAAAGTTAGCGCCTCCGAACATACCGAGCAGCGGTGAGATCAGGTTATCACACAAAGCGTTTACGATGCCCGTAAAGGCTCCGCCGATGATGACCGCGACAGCGAGATCCATAACGTTTCCGCGCATTATGAACTCTTTAAATTCTCCGAAAAATTTTTTCATTTGGTAAAACCTCCTTTATTTTAAAACAGCCTTATGATAGACTTTTTTACCCTTTTTAATAACAACATAACCGTTATCAGCGAACATATCCGCGCCGACCTTAGCGAACGGGTCCTCGACCTTTTCTCCGTCGATCGAAACGCCGCCCTGCTGGATGAGACGTCTGCCCTCCTTGCGCGAGGGAATA
The DNA here is from genome assembly GCA_020625635.1 of bacterium. Taxonomy (GTDB): domain Bacteria; phylum Bacillota; class Clostridia; order Oscillospirales; family Acutalibacteraceae; genus Ruminococcoides. Next base: position 485 of record JAHLBL010000118.1, on the reverse strand, counting down.
AGTCCGCACTCCGTCAGAAGGTCGAGCACAGTAAACTCGTCGGTAAGCTTGTCCGCGGTGATTTCGGTAGAGGGCATATTATCGGTATTCGTGCCTGCCCCGAAGAGAGCGCGGGCAGCCTCCTGAGCCTTTGCCGCCTCTTCCTCGCCGTGGACGAGCTTTGTGAGCTCGAACGCGAGAATTTCCTTGGCGGTGTTGAGCTGAGCGCCCTCCCAGCTGTCCATCTTGTCGATTTCCTCGAGAGGCAGGAAGGTCAGCATACGGATGCACTTAAGAACGTCGGCGTCGGCGACGTTTCTCCAATACTGGTAGAAGTCGTAGGGCGACGTCTTTTCGGGGTCGAGCCACACTGCGCCGCTCTGGGTTTTGCCCATCTTCTTGCCCTCAGAGTTGAGGAGAAGCGTGATGGTCATAGCGTAAGCGTCCTTGCCGAGCTTGCGTCTTATAAGCTCGGTACCGCCGAGCATATTGCTCCACTGGTCGTC
>JAHLBL010000117.1 GCA_020625635.1 bacterium | reverse complement strand
GCGCTCAGGAATCTCCGCAATCCCGTATCCTCCGACGAGGATGAAAAGAAGCTGAAAATTGTCGCTTTCGGCAATTTTGACGCGCTTTACAACGACAAGCCTCTGCGCTTCAGACGCTCCAAATCAAAGGAGCTGCTCGCTTATCTTGTATGCCTGCGGGGAGCTTCCGCGAGCTCAGCTCAGATAAGCGCCATAATCTGGGATGATTACGAGCTTAAATCACAGCATTATCTCAGGAACATTTTTGCCGAGCTCCGACGCACGCTGAAGGAGTGCGGGTTGGAGGATGTGCTCGTCCATGTCCACAATTCGTACGCGATAGACCCGACAAAGGTCGACTGTGATTACTACGATTACCTTTCGGGCAAGCTCAACGGCAAAATAATAAACACCTCTGCGTTTATGAACCAGTACAGCTGGGCAGAGGAGTTTGTGTATAATCTATAGCTTATGAGCATTGTTTTACAGTGCTGATATAAAAAAGGAATGGGTGACTTAAATGATTACAATCAGGAAGATGGAAGAAACCGACAGGGCGGACGTAAAGAGAATGATGAAATTCTTCTATTCGTCTCCCGCGGTGTTCACTGACGGCTCGGAGGATATTTTTGAAAAAGATATCAAGGAGTGCCTGTCCGATTCGCCGTATCTTTTCGGATTTATTATTGAGTCCGACGGCAAAATGGCAGGTTACGCGATGGTTTCAAAATGCTTCAATACCGAGTTCGGAAGAAGATGTGTGTGGATCGAGGATTTGTTCATAATTCCCGAATACCGCAGAACAGGTATCGCGAGCGAGTTTGTTGATTGGCTCAGAGCCGAAAACTCCGAGTGCGTTATCAGACTTGAGGTTGAAAAGGAGAACAAGCCCGCTGTCTCTGCGTACAGCAGAAAAGGCTTCAAGGACGTTCCTTACACACAAAAGTACATATTGCCGATTGAGGAATAATAAAAAGGGGCTGACTCAAACGAGTCAGCCCTCCGACTTTAGAGTATCGGTTATTAAATTCTTGAAATGAGATAGGGAACAGCGCGTTCAAAATCAACTCCGTACCAGTTTGCGTCCGGTGTATTCTTTGTGATTCTGATACACTCTGCTGTGTAGTCGGCAGCGATCTCGACACTTGCCTCAAGAGTTTTTCCGCGTACAAGCAGTCCCGTAAAGGTCGAGCTGAAAATATCGCCCGTGCCGTGGAACGCCGCGTCGATTTTCTCCTGAGCGTAATACCAGTACTCTTTTTTCTCACTGCTGTAGACCAGAACGCCGTATTTGCCGTCGAATTCTGCGCCTGTCAGCACAACGGTTTTAGCTCCCTGAGCGGCGAGCTTTTCGACAACCTCCTCAGCGAATGCTTTGTCGTATTTCTCGCGGTAAGGTGTGTCGGTAAGCAGACACGCCTCCGTGATGTTGGGGAGAACTATGTCGGCTTTTGAGCACAGCTTAGCCATCTCCTTCGGGAACTCAGCGTCAAAAGCGGGGTAGAGCTTGCCGTTATCAGCCATAGCAGGGTCGATTATAACGAGGTTGCCGTCTTTTTTTAGACTGTCAATCAGCGTGATAACCTTCTCGATCTGCTGTGCAGAAGCGAGGTAGCCTGTATAGAAAGCGTCAAACTCAATGCCCTCGTCCTTCCAGTGCTTTGCGATCGGAAGGATCTGGTCGTCAAGGTCCTTACAGGTGAAATTCTTGAACATTGTGTGTGTGGAGAGTACCGCTGTCGGTATAATAGCCGCCTCAACACCTGTCGCCGAAATAATCGGCAGCGCGACGGTGAGCGAGCACTTTCCGAGGCAGGATATATCCTGGATTGTTACTATTCTTTTCATTTTTCTCACAACCTTTCGTGACGCAACTATAATATCACTTTTACTGTCCTTGATAAATGGACAGTTTTTAATAAAAGTATATGGACAGATTGTCGCAAAGGGGAGACACTGAAATAATTAAAAATCTATTAACTATATAAAAAGGTCGGGCAGATAAGGTTGCGTTAGTTTCAACCTGTCTGTCCGACTTTGTTTTTCAGACGTTCTGCTGTTTAATATTAAACACTGTTTATGCGTAAAAAGTGTTTGTTATCAGATACAACCGAGCAGCTCGTTCAGTATTTCATTGAGAGCGACGGATTTTTCGGGCGGGAGATTTATGCACCCGCATACCATTTCGGGAATTTTTACCGCCTGCTCCTTTAGCGCCTCGCCCTCGTCCGTGATCGATATTATGAGACTGCGACCGTCGTTCTTTGAGGGCTCGCGCTTTATATAGCCCTTGGTCTCAAGCTTTTTCAGCAGAGGAGTCAGCGTTCCCGAGTCGAGAAAGAGCTTTCTGCCCATTTCCTTTACGTTGATTTCGCCCTCCTCCCAGAGCACTATCATCGCGATGTACTGCGTATAGGTCAGTCCGAGCGGCTCTAAAAACGGCGTGTATCTTCTTATGATTTCCTTGGAGCACACATAAAGCGGAAAGCACAACTGATTTTCAAGCTTCAGGGAATTATAATTCTTGTCCATAAAATCAACCTTTCATATCATTCGCTTATATCCGTATCGAGCACGATATAAATTGTGTAGTCGGGTATTTTCTTGCTCAGATCCTCCATCAGTGAGAACCTTATTTCCTCGCGGTTGCAGTCAAAGTCCGTAATGATGTCAAATGTTATCAGCTTGTGCTCCTCGTCAATGTAAAAGCCGTGCATCTGCATAATAGAACTGTATTTCGCTACGGCTTCCTCGATAAGCTGTTTTATATGAGCGTATTTGCCCGATGTGTTTGAAGCGTAAATGCCGATCGTCATTATGATCCCAAACTCCGACATAATGTCCTCGGTGATCCTGCGGGTGAGATTGTGGATCTTTTTTGCGGTCATTGTGTCGTCAACCTCGATGTGCGCCGTTCCGAAAATCTTTGTCGGACCGTAGTTGTGCAGAGCGAGGTCGTAGGTGCCGTGAACGTCGTCATAGGAGTTTATGCGTTCCTTTATGCTGTTCGTCAGTTCGGCGTCGTATCTCGTGCCGATTATGCTGTTCAGTGTTTCTAAAAGCATACTGATACCTGCCTTTATAATGAACAGCGAAATCACCGCGCCGATGATTCCCTCGAGCCCGACGTTCCACACAATACTGATGATCGCGGCTATCAGAGTACCGAGCGCCAGCACTGCGTCAAAGAGCGCGTCGGTTCCTGCCGCGACAAGCGTCTGGGCATTGATTTTCTTTCCAATCCCCTTAACATATCTGCCGAGAAAGATTTTAACAAATATTGCCACGGAAATAATCACCAGCGAAACCGCGTTGTAGTTCGTTTCCTCGGGAGCAATTATTTTTACGACCGATTCTCTGACTGATGCTACGCCCGCCAGCAGTACGATTACCGAGATTACGACCGAGGTCAGGTACTCGATCCTGCCGTGACCGTACGGGTGCTTTTTGTCGGGCTCTTTGCCCGAGAGCTTTGTGCCGATTATCGTAATCACCGACGACAAAACGTCGCTGAGGTTGTTTACAGCGTCAAGTATAATAGCGATCGAGTTCGTGATAAGTCCTATTATCGACTTGAATATAACAAGCACGATATTCACCAGAATACCTATAAAGCCTGTTCTGATTATGATTTTGTCTCTTTTGTTTTCCATATTTCCATAACCTTTCCGCCGATCGGCAGAATTGGATTGCATGCAATCTAACATTATTATATCACCGTGAAAACGGTTGTCAATATAAATCGTTTCACTTCAAATTATTTCACTGATTATCCTTTCCTGAATAGAATGTAGTAATCAGGAAAAGGTTGTGTTGGATATGATAAAGAAAATTGCTGTCATAGGCGGAGACAAGCGTTCCCTCTTTGCGGCGCGTGAGCTTATGCTCCGCGGGATCGAGGTTGAGCTTGCGGGCTTTGACAATCTTCTCAGCTACGGTGAACTTGTGCTCAAAGATACGAAGGACGCGCTCACGGGCGCCGACGCCGTGCTTCTCCCGATAACAGGTGTAAAAAACGGCATTGTTAACTGTCCGTTTTCCGATGAAAACATCGTTATTGAAGATAATATGCTGTGCGATAAGCTCGTATTCACGGGCAGGACAGATTATATAAAATGCGGAAAGCTTTTTAACATAGCCGCCCGCGATGATTTTAAGACGGCGAACGCTCTGCCTACCGCCGAGGGCGCCGTTCAGGTTGCGATGGAAAGCTACGAGTCGGTAATTCACGGCAGCCGCTGTCTTGTTATCGGTTACGGAAGGATCGGCGCCTGTCTGAGCTCTTTACTGAAAGCGCTCGGCGCCGATGTGACGGTCTCGACGCGAAGCGGGGGAGATAAGGCGAAGAGCATTCCCGATTGCTTCAATATCATTTATACGGAAAAGCTGCAATCGCTCGACGGTTACGATATTGTCTTCAATACCGCCGACAAGCTTATCGTTACCGCCGATATCCTCGGTAAAACAGCCGACGATCCTCTGATTATCGACCTTGCGTCGCTTCCGGGCGGAGTTGATTTTGACGCGGCGGAAAAGCTGGGTTTTACCGTAATAAGGGCGCTCGCTCTTCCAGGGAAGTGCTCCCCTGCTGCGGCAGGCAGAATTATCTCCGACATAATCCTCAATATTCTGCAGAAGGAGGAATCTTATTGCCAAACATAGGATTTGCTATGTGCGGGTCGTTTTGTACCTTCTCCAAGGCTATCCCGCAGATGAAACTGCTCGCAGACAGCGGTTATAATGTTATTCCCGTAATGTCCGAGACGGCGTATTCAACCGATACGCGCTTCGGTACAGCGCGGGATTTTATAGATAATATAGAAAAAATCACGGATAAGATTGTTATTCATACAATAGGCGAAGCCGAGCCGATCGGTCCGAAAAAGATGTGCGACCTTATGGTGGTAGCACCCTGCACGGGAAATACGCTCGCCAAGCTCTCCCACGGTATTACCGACACGGCGGTGACTATGGCTGTAAAATCGCATCTGAGGACAGGCAGACCTGTACTGCTCTGCGTCGCGACTAATGACGCGCTCGGCGCGTCAGCTCAGAATATTGGCAGGCTTCTTAATACGAGAAATATCTACTTCGTTCCGATGAGCCAGGACGATTGTATAAACAAGCCCAATTCGCTTGTCGCTCATTTCGATATGCTCGGCGAGTGTGTTGAGAAGGCTCTCGGAAGAATTCAGGTTCAGCCGGTTTTTATGTGATTTAATAATCTGCTAAGAGGCGGAGGGTTGCTGTCGTGACTCCCGCCTTTTCCTTATGTTGTGAGCTGAAAACATCGGGGTACATTAACTCTTGCAAACAACATAACAATTTGCTATAATAAAATGTAATTGTTATGTGAAAGGATTATGCGTATGAAATATTGTCCTAAATGCAAGAAGCTTTATAATGACGAGGACGTTTACTGCGACTGCGTTGAATGTAAGCGAAGGACGCTCGAAACTATCGAGGACGAAACTACATCGGTTTATCTCTGCTCGGGAGATGTTATTGAGCGCGACCGTGTTCAGGCTGCTCTCAGCGACAGCGATATCCCCAGTGTTTATACCCGCCATATGGTAAGCGCCAACTCTCAACTCGTAACGGGAATGGATCTCGATACCTTCGATATTCTCGTACCTTACGAGCTTTACGAAAAGGCGTTCGACATTGCCGTAGGAATAGGGGCGATTAAGCTCGAGGGCGAGGAAATCCTCGACGACGGCGAGTACGAGGAGCCGATTGAGGAAATGTCCCGCGCCAAGCGCACTACAGTCAGAGTGGTTACGGCGATTCTTTTCTTTATCGTGCTTGCGCT
>JAHLBL010000116.1 GCA_020625635.1 bacterium | reverse complement strand
CGGATACCGTTGCGCGCGTACCGCAATCGGCTCTTTACAGTGTTCTCGCTTACGGAGAGAGCCTCGGCAATTTCGCGGGTTGTGAGCTGTTCGTAATAATACATCATCACGCTTTCGCGCTGTGATGGCGGAAGATTATTTACCGCTTCAAGCATCACACAGCGGAATTCGTCGCTCTCCAATTTGCGCGCGGGATCGACCTGCTCGGAATCATCGACGACATATTCATAGCTTTCGTCAAGGCTGTAGTTTTCGCGTTCACGCGAGAGCTTGTTCTTGCAGTAGTTAGCCGTGACGATTTTCAGCCAGCTCAGGAATACCGCGGAGTTTTCAATTGTATCGATTTTTCTGAGCAGCGTCAGCAGCACGTCCTGAACAGCGTCCTGTGCCTTATCCGCGCTTTGCAGCATCATAAGACTGTAATAGAAAATGTAACGGCTCGATTCCGTTACAAGCTGTTCCAGCGCGTGCTCGTCACCTTTACGCGCTTTATCAACAAGGCGCGTCAGCTTTTTGTTATCTATCCTGTACTTAGGTTTTTTACTTTTCATTACTCATGCCCCCTTATAAGCCCCTCTGTAAATAAAGACACAAGAGCAACGAAAAAAGTTTTAACAATAATAGAGAGAGAACCGAAGTCCTCTCTCTGAAGCGATTAAATCATTATTTCAGATATGTGCCTGTCTGTCCGATTTTTCCGCTGATGCCCTTGAAGCCGCCCGCGCAGCATACATATACGCGCATATTGCCCTTTCCGAGCGAGCCGACCGAAAGTGTGCCGCCCGAGACATTCTGGACATCGCCTGTAACAGCGTCAACGTACTTGCCGTTGGGAAGACCGCTGAAGGTCGCGCCGCCGCTGATAGCTACGCACGCGAGGGAGTCAACGCCGCCGCCCGTATAACGGCGGATAAATGACATATTGCCTACCTGCTTATACTGTCCCTTCTGGAGAGCGGGAACAGCGCGGCGAATCATATTGAGCTGACGAACGTGAGCCGCAAGAGGATTCTGAAGCGTTGTAGCAACCGTACCGCTGGCGTTGTATACGCCGAAGTTGGAAGCCGATACGCTGCCCTCGAGGTGGTCGCCGAAGTAAGCGCGTCCTGTCTTTGCGAGAGGAGCGTTGGGACCTACGTCGATCAGAGCGCCTTTCATAAACTCAACCTCTGAACCGTAGTAAATACAGGGGATTCCTCTCCATGTAAAGATGAGGTCGAGGTTCTCCGCCCATGCCTGAGTACCGCCGTTGTAGCGAAGCTTTTCGTCGGTATCCTCGGGACCGTAGTCGTGCGAGTCAACATAGGTTACGTTCCATGTAGCGTCGTTCATATACTGATCCTCGGCGAGCCCCGCGCCCCATGCCTGGGAGGCGGTACCGAAGTTTCTGTGCATCGAGAAGTCGATTACGCCCGTACCGTTCCACTTGCTGTAGTCGGGAGCGTGGTAGTTGGTTCCGCTGAGGAAGGCGTTCTGTGATGTGGGCTGTCCGGAAGCGTTATTGTGAGCCTCATAATGCTTGATGGAGTTCGCGAGGTTCTTGCTCCAGTCGGAAACATTCCACGACCAGTTGTTAGTCCACGCGCTCTCGGTCTCGATCCATGAGAAGAACGGAGGCGAGCTTGCAGGGATATTGTGGTTCCAGACCTCACGTACACGCGAACATACCTCGCCGAAGATGTAGAAGTTCTTTACCTTCTTGAATACGGGGAAGTACGCGTTGTTGAGTGTCCAGCGGCTGATGTGCTTTTCTGTATCGAGACGGAAGCAGTCAACGCCGAGATTTACGTAATCCATATATGTATTAGTGAGGAACTTTGCTACCTCGGGGTTCTCGGTGTTAAGGTCTACGCAGTCACCCGCCATTGAGCCTGTCTGCTCGATAGGAGTTTCGTAGCCCATATTCGCCTCACGGTGGTAGTGCTCCTTTGTGTTGCCGTACTTTGAACCCTTGTGAGCCTTTAGCGTATCAAGTCTCGCCTGGAACTGATCACCGGGCTGGAGCTTGTCGTAACCGGGATACTGCTTTTCAAGGTTGCTGCCCTTGATCATCTTCATACAATCGGCGTTTCCGAGATCGGAAATCTTCTTGTATTCCTTCTTGAACATCGGCTCAAGATAAGCGTCGCCGAAGTTGCCCGTATGGTTCCATACAACGTCCTGAACTATCTTCATGCCCTTTTCGTGAGCCGCGTCGATCAAGTCCTGATATGTTGCTCCGCTGCTCTCGTATCGGGGGTCAACCTTCGTTAAGTCAAAGGAGTGATAGCCGTGATAGTCATATCCCGAGGCGTTCTCTACAACGGGAGTAACCCAGATCGCCGAGAAGCCGAGCGCCTTTATATAGTCAAGCTTCTGGATAAGTCCCTTAAAATCACCTCTCCACGCGGGGTCGGTGTCGGGGTTCTGAGCCTGCTTATCATCCCAGCAGTGAACATTGTTGTTCTTATCGCCGTCGTAGAAACGGGTTGTCATAACGAAGTAGATGCTGTCCTCACGCATATCGGTACGGTCTACGGTTGAAGGCGTGGGGAACTTATTGTACCAGCGGCCGTTCTTGTACCAAAACTCACCCGCCTCTTCACGCGTGAGCTCGTCTGACTGAACGCCGTTTACAACAAAGATCATATTTACCTTTGTTACGTTGCTGATGGTGTACTTGTACCAGCCTGAGCCCTCGCTCGTCATAGACGGACCGGGATAGCTGGTCTCCACATTCTGGGGCAGCGCGTTCCAGTAATAGATCGTGGGAGCGCCTTTTTCACTGAGATAGTGAACGGTGATTCCCGTAGAAGCCGCCGCGGGCTGCTGCTCCACACTTACGGCAGTAACGGAAACGATCGCTACGCCTGCTATTACCGCGAGCACGAGTAATGCCGCAATAATTTTTTTCACGTGTTTCATTTCAAACCTCCTTAATAGAGTAAACCTAATCATTATAATTATAATATATACGAGGTTTTACTTATTTCTCATATAGAAATATAAACTGCTTGCGGCGTAAAACTTAACCTGAGAATTTTGTGCAAAATGATAATTTATACCACATTAAAATGCTCCAGAGCCTTTGCTATTCCGTCGCTGTCGCAGTCATCGGTAATATAGTCCGCGCAGTCCTTAAGCTCCTGCTCGGCGTTGCCCATCGCGACGCCGACTCCCGCTGTGCGAATCATCGAAATATCGTTGAAGCTGTCGCCGAAGGCTATAACTTCATCGGTAGATATCCCCATATGGTCACAGATTTTTTCGATTCCTATGCCCTTGTTTATACCCTTGGGCATAACCTCAAGAAACCACGGAGCGGAAAAGTAGATGTCAACCTCGCCGCCGAGTTTATCAAGCAGCTTCTGCTCAACCGATTTCAGCTCTTCAGGCTCGCCGCCGAGAAGGATCTTATGAAGCTGCCAGTCGACAAACTCCGCAATATCGTCCACGGGATTGAGCGGAATCCCGATAACGTCCGACTCGACATGGGTATACGCGTTTACCTTTCTGTCGGCGTAGATAACGTCGCCCTTATGCACCATTGTCGTAACGTTTGTCGGACGGAGGATCTCATAAACAGGCTTGATATATTTGCTGTCGAGATACGCAGCGGAAATAATACTGCCGCCGCTGTCGATAACAACTCCGCCGTTGTAGCTTATATAATACCCGCCGTGCGAGAACACATCGAGCTGCTCGGCATACGGGCGCACACCGCAAGGCAGCCGTCCCGAGGCGACAACGAGCTTAACGCCGTTTTCCTGTGCCTTCATAAGCGCCGCCTTCGTCCTGTCGGTGACGCGTTTTTGTCGGTTCAGAAGAGTATCGTCAATATCGAAGGCAATCAACTTATACTTCATAAAATCACACCTTTATCTGTGAAAGGATCTCGCCCACCTTATCGTGGAAAATAAGGTCCGCGTGATTGTCAAACGGAGTCGGATCACGGTTTATCAGCACAAGAGTGCTGCCGTTGAAATAATGAATAAGTCCCGCCGCGGGATATACCGTAAGGCTTGTGCCAGCGACTATCAGCACCTCCGCCTTAGCTATCGCGTTGACGGCTCCGCGGACGGTTCTGTCGTCGAGCCCTTCCTCGTAGAGAACAACGTCAGGCTTTATCGTACCGCCGCATTTATCACAGCGCGGAACGCCCTGAGACGACTTGACATACGCCGCGTCGAAGAATTTTCCGCAGGTCATACAGTGATTTTTATGAACTGTGCCGTGCAGTTCATAGACTACCTTACTGCCTGCCTTCTGGTGAAGCCCGTCGATGTTCTGTGTAACAACCGCTCTGAGCTTTCCCGCGCGTTCAAGCTCGGCGAGCTTTTTATGCGCCGCGTTCGGCTGGATATCGAGCTCGAGCATCTTATCCTTATAATATCTGTAAAACTCCTCACACTTGTTCATAAAAAATGTATGGCTGAGGATTTCCTCGGGCGGATAATCGTACTTCTGGTTGTACAGCCCGTCCACGCTGCGGAAATCGGGAATACCGCTCTCGGTGCTTACTCCCGCGCCTCCGAAGAACACAATATTGTCCGTATTATCAATAACCGATTGCAATTTGGAAATATCCGACATAGTAACACCTCTGGAACTTGAAATTTTTATACAAATATGTTAACATTATTTTATTGGATATGTCAATTCCAAAATTCATTTCCGATACAATAAAAATACAACTGCTTTTGTGTCGGGAACAGCTCCAAAGGAGGTAATAATTATGAAATCCACACTCAGACGCTTGCTTATCATCGCGCTTGCCGCGCTCGCTGCCGCGACCATGCTCATTGTGTCGGGCTGCTCCGACAACGGCGGAAAAAGCTCTGACTCCTCAGCCGACTCAAGCGTAAGCGAAACCGAAAAGCCCAAAGCCGAAAACAACGGTGACTACGATAAGGTCAAGTATGAGGAAGACGACGGCGAGCTTGTTATAACAGGCGTCAAGGGCAAAAAGCTGACCACCCTCACGGTTCCCTCCGCAATCGGCGGAAAAACCGTCAAAGCCATCGGTGAAGCCGCCTTTGCGGGCAATAAAAAGCTTAAAAAGGTCACTATCAGCGACGGCGTAATAAGCATAGGCGGAAACGCGTTTGACGGCTGTACGGCTCTCGCTGAGGTTGATATTCCGGACAGCATCGAGTATATCTCCGCGTTCTCGTTTAACGCCTGCTCCGCGCTGAAGAAGATCGCCGTTCCCAAAGACATAAAGATGCTCTACGGAAACGCGTTCTCCGACTGCTCATCACTCAGCGAAGTAGTTATCAACGCTCCCGTTAAAAATCTCGGCGACGGTATGTTCAGAAACTGCACCTCGCTCAAAACTATAAAGATTCCCGATTCAGTTACCAGCCTCGGAATTTCGACATTCGAGGGCTGTTCCGCTCTCAGTGAAATATCCCTGCCGAAGAACCTCGCGTCCATCGGCGGCGCGTGCTTCAAGAGCTGTTCATCCCTTACGGAGATCACTCTTCCCGACAAGGTTCAGTTCGTAGGAATGAGAGTTTTTGAGGACTGCTCAAAGCTTGGCAAGGTCACACTCTCCGACAACACCAACTCTATCGGCAACTACACTTTCAAGAACTGCAAGGCGCTTTCGTCCATGGAATTCCCCGACACGCTCGCCTCCATCGGCGAGGAAGCGTTCCTCGGCTGCTCACTGAACGAAGTTCATTTACCTGAGCACTGCGAGTTCTCCGAAAGCTCATTTGAAAAAAGTGTAAAAATCACGAAATAATCAAACAGCTTAAATCACTAAAAAAGACTGCCGCTTTTCGCGACAGTCTTTTTCATTTATCATCGTGACGATGAGCCTTTTCAATTACAACCTTCATCTTTTC
>JAHLBL010000115.1 GCA_020625635.1 bacterium | reverse complement strand
CAGCCCCAGTATGGACAGCCCCAGTATGGACAGCCCCAGTACGGACAGCCCCAGTACGGTCAGCCCCAGTACGGTCAGCCTCAGTACGGACAGCCCCAGTACGGTCAGCCTCAGTACGGTCAGCCCCAGAACGCTCAGCAGCCGACGGTTTGTCCCAACTGCGGTTCTCAGGTTGCTCCCGACGCCGCTTTCTGCAACATTTGCGGTACTGTTATCCGCAAGTAAAATCTAATATCAATTAACGATAATCAAAGGCGATTGCTCAGAGCGGCAGTCGCCTTTCTCAGAAGAATTACGGAGGTAATAATATGTTTAACGCTGAAAAGGTAAAAAATGATTGCGTACAGTGGATACGCGATTTCTTCGAGAAAAACGGAAAGGATTGCAACGCGGTCGTCGGTATTTCGGGCGGCAAGGACAGCTCTATCGTCGCGGCGCTCTGCGTTGAGGCGCTCGGCAAGGACAGGGTGATAGGCGTTCTTATGCCCTGCGGCGAGCAGCACGATATCGATATGGCGAAGCTTCTCGTCGATACACTCGGCATAAAGCACTATATTATAAACATAAAGGACGCTGTGGACGGAATCGTGAACAGCATCCCCTTTGAGCTTTCCGAGCAGAGCCGCACTAATCTTCCGCCGAGAATCAGAATGTCGACTCTCTACGCGGTTTCGCAATCGCACAACGGACGCGTTGCCAACACCTGCAATCTCTCCGAGGACTGGGTCGGCTACTCTACACGTTACGGCGATTCGGTCGGCGACTTCAGCCCCTGCTCCAATATCACCGTTAACGAGATGAAGCAGATCGGCAGACTTCTTGGACTGCCCGACGTGCTCGTCGACAAGGTTCCGATTGACGGTCTCTGCGGCAAAACGGACGAGGACAACCTCGGCTTCACATACGCTGAGCTTGACCGTTATATCCGCGAGGGAGTTATCGAGGACGAGGCTAAGAAGGAGAGAATCGACCGTATGCACAGGAACAATCTCTTCAAGCTCCAGCTTATGCCCGCTTTTCAGCCCGAAATCTGAGGTCGGGTTATGAAAAAGGCATTTGACCTCGGGATCCTGCTCGGACGGTTTCAGACCTTCCACGCGGGACACGAATATATGATAGAGAAGGCAATCGGAAGCTGTGAGAGAGTCGGAATTTTTATAGGCTCGTCACAGGAGAGCGGTACGGCGAAGAACCCGTTTACCTATGAGGAGCGCGAGGGTATTCTCAAAAAGGTGTTCGGGGACAGTATCTCGGTGTTTCCGCTTCCCGATATCGGCGTGGGTAACAACTCAAAATGGGGCGATTACGTGCTCGAGAACGTCAGGAACCGTTTCGGAAAGAACCCCGATTTGCTCGTTTCAGGCAAGGAGGAGCGCCGGATAAGCTGGTTTGACAGCGCCCATGGCGTGTCGATAGCGGAGCTCTACGTGCCTAAAACCATCGACATCTCAGCCACGGAAATGCGTTCCTACCTGATTGACGGCGATTATGAAAGCTGGAAGCGCTACACAAACAAGGCTCTCTGGGAAGATTATGAGGAACTCAGAGCCTCTGTTCTCGCGGCAAAGGACAATTTCGAAACAGACAGTATTTAATATGGAACAGGTTAATATGAAAAAAATTACGATATTTATTATGTCGGCGCTGTTGTGCGTTTTAACGGCGGCGTCGGCGCTTATGCCTGCCGCGGAAGCGGTCGGGCTTGAGGACATTTATATGATAGGCGACGTCAACCTTGACGGCGCGATTGACGTCAAGGATGTTACCGCTCTGCAGAAGCACGTCGCTATGCTCAAAACCCTGAGTAACGCCAAGCTTGAAAAGGCGGACGCTGACTACAACGGTACGGTTGACGTTAATGACGCAACCCATCTGCAGCGGATAATCTCGGGCGTTTATACTCCGCTTTACGGCAAGAAGGGAGTAGACGTTTCTACTCACAACGGCGATATAGACTTTAAAAAAATCAAAAAGGCGGGCTATGACTTCGTTATGATCCGCCTCGGCTACGGCGACAACGATAAGACACAGGACGATTCGCGGTTTGCGGATAACGTGGCAAAATGCGAAAAAGCAGGTCTTCCGTGGGGCGCGTATATTTATTCCTACGCGCTGACGGTCGACGAGGCGAAGAGCGAGGTCGCCCACACGTTGAGAATGCTCAAGGGCAAAAAGCCGACGCTCCCGATCGCGTTCGATATGGAGGACGCCGACGGCTACAAATCGCGCAGCGGTATGCCGAGCAACGCGAAGCTTGTAAAAATCTGCAAAACCTACCTTAAGGGCATAAAGGACGCGGGGTATTACCCCATCCTGTACGCGAGCCTGAGCTGGATAAAAAATAAGCTCAATGACAGCACTCTGCTTGATAATTACGATATCTGGCTTGCCCAGTGGAACGACGAGTGCGACTACAAGGGAAGCACGCTCGGTATCTGGCAGTACGGCGGCAGCACGAACTATATCGACGGCAACAGCATAAGCGGGGTAGGGGTTATCGACAAGAATTTCTGCTACAAGGACTACCCTCTGCTGATTAAAAATCAGCATTACAACGGCTGGTAAATCAACGGACGATTTAAACATATAAAATACGGTCGGGCAACGGCAATTCCTTTTCGGAAAAACTGTCTGCCCGACCGTAACTTTTTACTTAACGGCAAATATTAAATTATATTTACATCTCCGTCAGACACGCGTCCAGTTCGGCGGTGATTTTCTTTTTGTCGAGATTCTGTCCGATAAACACGATCTTTATGAGCCTGTCGCCGTACTTTTCGTCCCATTCCTTTCTGAGAGCGGGATCCTCGGCGAGAGCCTTCGCCTGAACTGCCTGCGAAGCCGACGCGATCCACTCGGCATAGTCGGAGGCGGTTACCTGCTTTCCTGCCTGCTCGAGCATATATGCCCAGTCGGGATCCTCCTTGAACCAGAAAATACCCTTTGCGCGGATAATATTTTTCGGGAAATGCTGGAGCCAGTTCTCGATTTTATCCCTCTCGAACGGCTGGCGGCGCTGATATACGAATGTGCCGATTCCGTATTCCTCAACCTCGCCTTCACCGTGGTGGTGATGGTGATGATGGTGGTGGTGACCGTGGTGCTCCTCTTCGTCGTGGTGGTGTTCATGTTCATCGTGATGGTGCTCATGCTCGTCATGATCGTGGTCGTCGTGATGGTGGTGCTCATGCTCGTCATGATCGTGGTCGTCGTGATGATGCTCGTCCTCATCCTCGTCCTCTTCGTTGTCGGCGTTGAGCTCGTGAACCCACGCGGGGGAGTTGGCGACCTTCTCGAAGTCAAAGGCGTTTGTGTTGAGGATCTCCGAAACGCTTACATCGCCGTGAGTGGTCTCGATAAGCTTTGCCTCGGGCTGGAGAGCGCGGATTACTTCCTTGATTTTCTTCAGCTCGGTCTCGCTTACGAGGTCAACCTTGTTTATGATGATGGTGTTGCAGAACTCGATCTGCTGAATAATGAGGTTCTCGATATCCTCTTCGCCGATGTTGTCGGAGAGCAGCGTTCCGCCGCAGCCGAACTCGCTCGAAAGACGCGCGGCGTCCACAACGGAGACGATGTTGTCCAGTCGGCAGAGCTTGGGGATTTTCGGGTCGTTGTAGGAGCCGTCGAGCATAGCTATGGTCTGCGCTATCGGAATAGGCTCGCAGATACCCGAAGCCTCGATCAGAATGTAGTCAAATTTATTCATCTCTATGAGCTGACAAATCTGCTCGATAAGGTCCATCTTTAGAGTACAGCAGATACAGCCGTTCTGGAGAGGAACGAGGTTGTCGTCCTTCTCGTTTACGATACCGCCCTTCTGGATAAGGTCGGCGTCGATGTTGACCTCGCCGATATCGTTAACGATCACGGCAACCTTGTAGCCCTGCTGATTGTTGAGCACATGGTTGAGCAGAGTGGTCTTTCCCGCTCCGAGGTAGCCTGTGAGTAGGGTTACGGGAACAATTTTTCTCATAACAGTCAATCCTTTCTTTTGCGATACCTTTATTATAACACTTTGGTGTAAAATAAACAACATCATTTTTTCAAAAGTGTACATCAATATGCACTGGATGTATAATTATACTAAATTAGCTCTATTTTTACGCAAAATTATAAAAAATCACGATATTTTTTTAATATTTTTTACATTTTTACCCTTTTATTTTTTCACGATATGTGGTAGCATAGTAGTTGCCTGATTTTATAATAAAAGAAAAGGGGAAATTATTAATGAAAAAAGCATTAGCACTTGTGTTAGCAGCGGTTCTTATCTGCGCTTCCGTGTTCTGCTTCGCTTCCTGCGGAGAGAAGAAGGAGGGCGCTGTTGAGGATAACGCGTCCAAGACTGAAGTCAAGGGTACACTCCATATGGCTACAAACGCTGAGTTCGAGCCCTATGAGTACATCAAGAACAAGAAGATTGTCGGCATCGATCCCGAAATCGCTCAGGCTATCTGTGAGAAGCTCGGCTACGAGCTCGTTATCGACGATATGAAGTTCGATTCCATCATCACCGCCGTTAAGTCGGGTAAGGCTGACTTCGGTATGGCTGGTATGACAGTTACCGACGAGAGAAAGAAGTCCGTAGACTTTACCGATTCCTACACAAACACAACTCAGGTTATCATCGTTAAGGAAGACAGCGACATCGCAACCAAGAAGGACATCAAGGATAAGCACCTCGGCGTTCAGCTCGGTACAACAGGCGACGGCATCGCTTCCGAAAACAGCTCTTCCATCGAGCGCTATAACAACGGCGCAGATGCTGTTCTCGCTCTCACACAGGGCAAGATCGACGCTGTTATTATCGACAGAGAGCCTGCCAGAAAGTTTGTTGAGCAGAACGAAGGTCTTAAGATTCTCGACGATACATTCGACGGCGAGGAGTACGCTATCTGCGTAAAGAAGGACAGCGTTCTCACTGACGAGCTCAACGACGCTATTCAGGAGCTCACCGAGGACGGTACGATCGCAAAGATTATCAACAAGTACATCAAATAATCGATTTTAAGTGAATCAAAATGGGGCTGTCCCTTAGGCAGCCCCTTTGTCGTAAATAATTAAAAGCAGGTAATTCTATGGGCAATACATCACCACTTGCCAGAAAAAGGCAGAAAAAAAGCAAGGCGCCTATAATAATTATAATCGCGCTTATTGCAGCCGCAGTGATAGCTGTCGGCTCGTTCTTTGCCGTTAACGTATATAACTCGCCCAACACTCTGTCCGAAAAGCTGACGAGAGTTGTCCACGGCGAGGCTTACGATGACATCAGCCAGTACTACCAGAGCAACGGAGCTCTCGGCTACAGCTGGAAGGACGACGACCGCAACCGCACGGTTTTCTATGAGAACGGAACGGGATATATCAGGTTCCGCGACAAGGAGGCTGAACTCACCGACGGCAAAACAAATATTGACGTTACCGACCACAGGCTTGATTTTGAGTGGAGCGTCGATGAATCGAGCAAGGTGCTCACCATAAAAGCCGACAAAGATACATTAGTATACAACTTTGTCGCGAACTCAAATATTGACGTAAAGGCTGATTATTCAAAGAAGAACAAGTCCGAGTGGATCGTCACCGACTCCAGACTCGGTTTTAACGGGTTTGTTTATTCGGCTCCCGAAAAGACTACCTTCTGGTCAACTATAAAGAACAACTTCAATTCGACGTTCATCATCGAGGACAGGTGGCAGTCGCTGCTGTCAGGTCTCGGGATCACGCTGCTTATCGCGCTGTGCTCAACGCTTCTCGGACTTCTGCTCGGTTTCCTGCTCGCTATTGTGCGCTCGACATACGATATGACGCTCAAGGGCAAGAGCTGCTTTAAGCCGAGCGATTATGTGCTCAAGGTGCT
>JAHLBL010000114.1 GCA_020625635.1 bacterium | reverse complement strand
TCGTCGATTCCGCCCTCCATAGCTCTGTCCATAGCCTCGGTGTGGTAGGCGTAGTTGTGCTTGGGACCTGTGGGATGAAGCTTTTCGTAGCTCTCCTTGTGATAGGTCTCCTGAAAGAGGATGTAAGTGCCGATACCGGCTTCCTTGAGCTTGCGGTAGTTCTCAACGGTGGTGGCGGCGATATTTACGTTGACACGGCGGATAGCGCCGTTCTTGTGCTTGATCGAATAGATGGTTTTGATTGATTCAAGTATGTACTCGATCGGGTTGTTGACGGGATCCTCGCCCGCTTCGATCGCGAGACGCTTGTGTCCCATATCCTGAAGCGCCGTAACCTCGCGGACGATCTCCTCCTGCGTGAGCTTCTTGCGGCAGATGTGCTTGTTCTTCGCGTGGTACGGGCAGTAAACGCAGCCGTTAACGCAGTAGTTGGAGAGGTAAAGAGGCGCGAACATTACTATGCGGTTGCCGTAAAAGTCCTTCTTTATCTGCTCGGCGAGGTCGAACATTTTCTGTACTCTTTCCTCGTCCTCGCAGGCAAGCAGAACGGAAGCCTCGCGGTGCGTAAGACCTTTGAGCTGCTGAGCTTTCTCAAGCAGACTGTCTATTAGCTCGAGGTTGTCCTTGTTCTCGTCGGCGTATTTAAGGGTGTCGAGGACTTCCTGATGGTCGATGAATTCTTCGGCTTTCAGTGATTTGGGATTATACATATGATTACTCCTTTTGGATAAAGCGCGGTTCGGATCAATCCTTTATCCGATCGCTTTAAATTTTATGCTGTATTTCTTCGCGTACTTATGAGCCGCGGAGTTTTTATATCCTTTTATGGTTAAGTTGCCCAGGAAATAGGCGTCGTCTTCCTCGTAGAGGAAGCCTAAAGCATTATCCCCGATTTTTGTGACGGTTTTCGGAACAGTGATTTCCCTGAGTTTTCCGCAGCCGAGGAAATCGCACTTGTAAATCGTCTTGATCTTCTTTGAGATTTTGACGGTTTTCAGGTTGTCGCAGTACTCGAACGTTAATCCCTTGCACGACTTTGTTACGGGGAGGTTGACCTTAATAAGCGAGTCGCAGTCGGCGAATACGCGAGCTCCCATTACGAGCTTTGAATTTCCTTTAAAGCTGACTTTTTTAAGCTTTGAACCCTCAAAAGCCTCGGTTCCGATTTTATTTACGGTTGACGGAAGGTTGAGCGACTTAAGCCCCGCCCTCTCAAAAGCGTTGCTTTTTATGGCTTTTAGTCCTTTTTTGAAGGTGACTTTTTTGAGCTTTTTACAGCCTAAAAACGCGGAACTGCCGATAGTTTTCACTTTTCCGCTCACGGTGAACTCTAAGTCATCCCTGCCCGCGGGATATGCAACGAGGGTGTCAAATTCTTTGCTGTAAACTACGCCTTTCTTTGAAGCGTACACAGCGTTGTCCGCGCTGACTTTAATCGACATAAGACTGCCGCACATAGAGAAGGGATTTCCGCTGAGCTTCTTTACCTTGGCGGGAATCGTTATTTTTTTGATGCCTGTTTTGTAAAACGCGCCGTCGCCGATGGACTCGAGCGATTCGGGGAGATTTACTTCGGAAAGCTTTTTGCAATCCGAAAAAGCCCAATATTTTATTTTCTTTACTCCCTCGGGAATGGTGACCTTCTCGATATTTGATAAGCGAACAAAAAATCTGCCGATCGAGGTTACTTTGAAGCCGTCAATCTCGTCGGGGATGACTAACTCGCTCACGTCCTCGCCGCGGTAGCCTGTTATTTCGGCTTTTCCGTCCTTGACCGTGTACTCGAAGTCGCCGCTCTCAAGCGCCGACGCGGCGGTTGTCATAAGCGAAAGACCGCTAAAAAGCATTAATGCCGATAAAATGATTCCTGTTGTTTTTCTGATGATTTTCATAATGAAACATCTCCTTTTTTAATTTCCACTATAGTAGTGTCGTTTTGTCGGGAAAAAGTTTCAGTTTTTCAAATATTTTTGCTGTCGCCTCTGTCGGTGACTATTCGGCATCCGATTGAATTGATTCTATGTTCAAGACAGGTTCTGCACTGCGCGCTTTCTTCGCCCGTGCAGACCTTATTGTCGTAGAGCTGATATTTTTTCCTTACGCTTACGGGGGAGAGGTTGGGCATTACCACGTTCGCTCCCGCGAGTATGCCGAGCTCTCTGCCGCGCGGGTGTATCGTCGCGAGCGCGGTGGTGGCTGGCAGCAGTACCTTCGGCAGCATAAGCCTGATTATCGACAGCAGCCTGAGCGTCAACTCGAGCGTGCCGTCGGGCTTATCGGCAAAGGGCGTCTGGTTGTGATGGATAAACGGACCTATACCAATCATCTGTGGATTGAACGACTTCATAAACAGCAGGTCGTCAGCGATGTTCTCAGCCGTTTGAAACGGCGATCCGACCATAATTCCACAGCCGACCTGATAGCCGATTTCCTTAAGATAGCGCAGACAGCGCATACGGTTTTCGAGTGTCTGCTCTTGCGGATGGAGCTTTTTATAGTGCTCCGCGTCCGCAGTCTCGTGGCGCAGGAGGTATCTGTCCGCGCCGAGGTCGAAGAACCGCTGATAGCTTTCGCGGCTTTTTTCGCCGAGCGAGAGCGTAAGAGCGCAGTCGGGGTAGCGCGACTTTATTTTGCTGATGATTTCTCCCATACGCTCGTCGGTGAAATACGGATCTTCGCCGCCCTGAAGCACAAAGGTGCGGAAGCCGAGGCGGTAGCCCTCGTCGCAGCATTCGATTATATCATCGAGGCTGAGCCTGTAGCGCTCGCACAGGCGGTTGCTTCTTCGGATCCCGCAGTAGAGGCAGTCGCGGCAGCAATAGTTTGAAAACTCAATCAGTCCGCGGATATAGATGTCGTGTCCGTAGTTTTCTATTCGTGTTTTTTCGGCGAGGGAGCGCAGATATTCGCCTGTTTCTTCATCACAGTTGATCAGGCGCACGAGCTCCTCTTTGCCGAGCGTTTTGTTCCGATAAAGCTTATCGGCGAGTTCAGTTGTCGAAAACATATTTTGAGTAGGTTGTCTTGGCGCTTACTCCGTCAAGCTTTCCGAGCTTGCCCGAGAAGGTTGACACCAAATCCTGAGGAGCGTCCATAACGACGCTGATCACGGAGATCCCCCTCTTCTTGTAGGGGATACCCATGCGACCGACAACATAGTCGCTGCAGTCGCTGATAAGCTTGTTGACCTCCTGAACGGATTCGGAGTTTTCCAGAATAATGCTGACAACGGCAACGCGTGTTTCCATATTTTTCATCCTTTCTAAAACAAAAAAACCGCGCCGAAAGGCACGGTAACTGTTGTATTGCTGCCTTTCACCTCAATGACATTTCGGTGTCAGTAAGGACATTATAACATATGTATTATAAAAAATCAACACGCCTGCGTTTGGTGAATTGCATAAATATTGTGCTCGGTTTTTGGAGGAATATACGAATTTTTCGGTAAAATTTGCAAATACCAGATAATAAGAGTAAAATGATGAAAAGAGGTTTACAAGGTGGACTCGGTTATGAAGAATAAAAGAATTACCGACGTTCTTTTTACCGTCGGAATAGTTGTGATTATCGCGGGGATACTCGGCGGAATAATTGTCGGTATGTTAAGCGGTGACGGCTTTAATTTTATTCCCACCTTAGCGGTGTGGCTCGTGACCTTCTTTACGGGCACGGGGATTGTAACCGTATCAGGCAGTCTGAGCGAAGCGGGGGAAAAGAAGCAGGACGATGCCGAGCTGCTCGATATGATACTCGAAAAAGTCAAAACCGAAGAAGAGGAGTCTCAGGACTGAGACTCCTTTCCGTTTTCGACAAAATATCTGATAATATCGCGTCGTGTAACGATACCGATGAATTTGTTGCGGTCGTCGACCACGGGAACAAAGTTCTGGCTCATGGCGCGTTCGATCAGCTCCGAGGGCTTTGCGCTTACCTTAACGGCAGGCATAAAGTCGGGACGAAGAATATCTCTGACCTTGTAATCCTCCTGAGCGCGCATATTGCCCTGACCGTGCTCGATTATATGCCAGAGGAAGTCGCCCTCGCTTACCGTTCCGACATAGTCTCCGTCTCGGGTGATTACGGGAATAGCGGTATAGCCCTTGAGCTTCATTCGTTCAAGCCCCTGGCGCAAGGTGTTATTATCGTAGACGTAGCTCACGTCGCTTTTTATTCTGAGCAGATAAAGTATATTCATTATTATTCCCGCTTTCTTTATTATAGTTTTACTATAGATTAAAACGGGAAAACAGTCAATAGTTTTACAAAATTCGTGTTCTGTATTTAGGCATTTTGTTAAGATTGTACAATAAAGAGGCTGCCGCTGTGCGACAGCCCCTCATTTTCAGCCGCAACCGCAGCCTGTTTCAAGATTATCGGGGTCGATATCCGCGAGATTGGGCGGGAAGAACTGCTCAACGGGGAAGTCCACGCGCGAGAACATATCGCACGGATTATCCGTCGAGGTTACGCACTCCTTGTCGGGGACGCAGTAATCGAACGCGGGAATAAGCATCTGAACGGTTCGCTTTAGCTGAACGATGGTGAACACGCCGATTGTCGCGAGAACGCTCCTCGACTGAGAGGGCACGATCTGACCACCGAAATACTCAACGACACAGGGCGGTATAGCCGCGCTGGGCATACACGGCGAGCAGCACTCCGTAAGGCAGGCTGTAAGAGCCATCGGCTGAGCAACCTGAACCTTTGCCGTGGGAAGGCTTACTGCCTCGGGGTCTACACAGGAGCTTTCGGGTTCGCTGGTGAATACGGCGACGTTGCCGTTTCCGCCGTAGAGAATAACTCTCTTTGCGAAAACCGAAAGTCCGCTCACGCTTGCGGGAACAGCTCCGCCGCCCGTGAATACGTCGAGGACGATCTCAAAGTAGAATGTCATATCGACCGAGTAGAATCCGCAGTGATATGTTACGGGCTCAACATTTACCACGGTGTTGATGATATTTGCTTCCCTGATCCTTACCGAAACGGCGCTGTTGATTACCGACTGGTCAGCTTCGGTAAAGAACACTCTCATCTCGGAAAGACAGTCCTTGTCGCCGCAGGAATCGTAGACGCGGTCGGCGTCTATGCAGAACGACTGATTAGCCTCGGGCTGAGTATCGGGAGAATCGCTACCGAGCCCTGTTTTAGCAGGAACATCCGCCATAAGTATTACCTCCAATTCTGGTTTAAGTAAGATTAATCTCACTTGAACACTATATCCTATGACACAGGGCGGATATTGTGAAGAAAATCTGTTGACAAAAGTATATATAGGGAGTATAATTTTTTCGCAAAAACTACTATTACCACAGGCGGTTATTATATGAGTAAAATTATGATTTGCGGAATAACTCATTCTTCAGAGGTTTTGGCGCTGAACAGGCTGACTCCCGATTATGTGGGGTTCGTTCTCGGTTCCGACGAGACAAGTCCGCGAAGGATCTCCCACTCTAAGGCGGAGGACCTCAAGCAGAAGCTCAAGAGCTCGGTTCAGGCGGTGGGAATATTTAAGAACGAGTCGATTGATTTTATCGAAAGCTACTGCGATAACGACATTATAGACCTCGTCCAGCTTGACGGCGACGAGGACGACAGGTATATTCTTGAGCTGTCGCGCCGTGTTCCCGTTCCGATTATTAAAACGGTAAAGGCGAAGAGCCCGCAGGATATTATTGACGCGGAAAAGCTGCATTGTCAGTATCTGCGCTTAGGTTCGTTTGATAAGGCGTTTAATCTCGATATTATCCCGAGTACGGTTACAAAGCCGTTTTTCCTCGCGGGTAAGCTGAGCGCGGAGAATATCCGCGATATTATCGGCAAAGTCCGTCCGTACTGCGTTGACGTGTGCGCCGCTGTCGAGACCGACGG
>JAHLBL010000113.1 GCA_020625635.1 bacterium | reverse complement strand
AGTGTTGAGAGGAATAACGAGGTCAGGGGGATATGCGACTTCATACTGGAAATACATTGTTGGACGTGGACTATAAAAAGTGTTGATTTATTTTGGAAATACATATATAATAGTCTGTAGCATATTATAAAGGAATGAATTTTTCGAATGATTTTCAACAATGTACTCGAAGCAATAGGACACACACCAATGGTAAAGCTCAACCGTATGAACAAGAAGGGCAACGCCGATATCTACGTCAAATTTGAAGGACTGAATGTGGGCGGTTCAATCAAAACAAGAACTGCTTATAATATGATTCTTCAGGCTGAGAAGGAAGGAAAAATCAAGGAGGACACCATTATTGTCGAGCCGACAAGCGGAAACCAGGGAATCGGTCTGGCACTTGTCGGAGCAGTAAGAGGCTACAAGACAGTTATTATTATGCCCGACTCCGTAAGCGAGGAGCGCAGGAAGCTCGTGCGCCACTACGGAGCGGAGGTTATTCTCATTCACGACGCGGGAGATATCGGCGCGTGCATAGACGAATGCTTGCAGACTGCCCTGAGAATGGCAGCTGAGGACGAGCGCGTGTTCGTTCCGCAGCAGTTTGAGAACCCGAACAATACAAAGGCTCATAAGCATCACACAGCGCTCGAGATACTCGAGCAGGTTGCGGGTCCGATTCACGGATTCTGCTCCGGAATCGGCACAGGCGGTACGATTACAGGTATCGGCGAAACGCTTAAAGCACAGAATCCCGAAATTGAAATCTGGGCGGTTGAACCCGAGCACGCGGCTATTCTTGCGGGCGGCACAATCGGCACTCACCTGCAAATGGGTATCGGAGACGGTATCATTCCCGAAATTCTGAATCAGAATATATATGATAATATTTACATAGTGACCGACGAAGAAGCTCTCGAGACCGCTAAGGATCTCGCTCGCAAGGAAGGAATTATGTGCGGAATATCCAGCGGCACAAACGTAGCCGCGGCTCTGAAGCTCGCCGAAAAGCTTGGCGAAGGAAAGACTGTAGTTACCGTGCTCCCCGATACAGCCGAAAGATATTTTTCAACACCGTTATTTGAGGACTGATTATGAAAAGTATTCTTGCCGTTATTCTCACGGTTGCGATGATATTTGTGATTACATCATGCTCGAAAAGTGATAACAGCAGTCAGGCTGACGTTAAAGAAGCCAATAAGGATTTAATAGCGCATATCGACAGCGTACTGAAGAACAATTCACTTTCGGGCGTTATTTACCTTACACAGAACGGTCAGCCTGTTTACGAATACGCCAACGGCAGCGACAAGGAAGGAAATAAGCTGAAACCCGACACCACTATATTTATCGGTTCAGTGTCAAAGCAGTTCTGCGCCGCAGCGGTTATGATTCTGCGTGACGAGGGCAAGCTCAGCGTTGACGATACTATTGATAAGTACTTCCCCGAATACAAGCTCGGTAAAAAGATTACCGTTAAGAATCTTCTTACAATGCGCTCGGGTATTTACGATATGGTGAACGACACCGTAAGCCTCGACGTTTCTCCCGATAATACCGAGGAAGAAAATACGGCAATTGTGAAGAAGTGGATATTTGAACAGGAACTCAGGTTTGAACCCGATACAAGCTACGCTTATTCCAACTCCAATTACTTCCTGCTCGCGAATATTGTAGAGCAGATCTCAGAACAGAGCTATAACGACTTTGTAAGAGAGAGAATATTTGAGCCTCTCGAAATGACACATACGGGATTTTTAAGCGAGTATAACGACAACCCGTCATGGGCAGAGAACGCCGTTCACGACGCCGATGTAGACGAAACGAAGATAAAAGGATTAGCGAAAGGCGCGGGAAATATTATGTCTAACGGTCCCGATATGACAAAATGGATGGACGGGCTGATGAACGGCAAGATCGTGAGCAAGGAAACGCTTGATGAAATGACAGAGAATTATTCTCCCGATACAGGAGAAGAGTACGGCTACGGTCTTGAATCTCTGCTGAACGGAAACGGTCATCAGGGCGCAATCTCAAGCTACGTTTCTACAGACTACTTCAACCGTGAAAAAGGCTACTGCCTGTTCAGCTCAGGCTACAGCGAGGACTTATTATATATGCCGTCAATTTTACTGAAAGATTTTGTATAAAAAACCGTCGCCAACTTAAGTTTTTTCATAGGTTGGCGACTTCTTTTTAAGGGGGTAATTCAATGTCAAAAGGAAAACACAAAAAGAGCAAGCTCAGACTGTTGTGGAAGATTCCACTCGCCGTTGTAAGCTCGCTGCTGGTTCTCGTAATAATTTATGTTTCTTATGTTTTTCTGAGCTACAGCCGTATTGAGGACAACCTGGCGCTCAGCGTTGAAGGAAACGCCTCAGCCGATTCGGTAAAAATCGGCAAAGAATACACCGCGCTCACTTATAATGCGGGATTCGGCGCGTATACTCCCGATTTCACATTCTTTATGGACGGCGGAACACAGTCTTGGGCTAACAGCAAAGAAAGCGTAATAAACTGTATAAACGGAGTGTCAACGGTAGCGAAGGAGCAAAAGGCGGACTTCGTGCTGTATCAGGAGGTCGACACCGACTCCACCAGAAGCTACCACGTTAACGAAAAGGAACAGATACAGTCCGAGTTCAGCGGATATAACAGCACATTCGCGCAGAACTACCACAGCGCGTTTCTCCTCTACCCTCTCACCCAGCCGCACGGCAAATCCAACAGCGGACTGCTAACTCTGAGCAATTCTGAAATAACTTCATCGGTAAGGCGCAGCCTGCCGATTTCAACAGGCTTCTCAAAAATTCTCGACCTTGACCGCTGTTACAGCGTGTCGCATATTCCGACCGAAAACGGAAAAGAGCTCGTGCTGTATAACGTACATCTTTCAGCCTACGGAAGCGACGATTCCATTCTCAACGCGCAGCTCGATATGCTGTTTGAGGATATGGAGAGCGAGTACAAAAAGGGCAATTACTGCATCTGCGGAGGCGACTTCAACCACGATTTCACCTGCACCTCAAAAGAAGATCTGAACAAGGAGGTCACCGAGCAGCACGCATGGGCTACGGACTTCCCCGACGAGAAACTCCCGAAGGGTTTTAAAAAGTGTGTTAATTATTCTAATAAAGAAATAATCCCTACAACAAGGAACTGTGATATTCCCTACTGCGAGGACAGCTTCACCGTAATTCTTGACGGATATATTGTTTCCGACAATGTCAAAACAACATTTCTTGAGAATCACGACACAAGATTCATTTATTCAGACCACAACCCCGTTATAATGAAATTCAAACTTAAATAGTAAAAAGCAATCCGCCGGGCGCAAACCCGACGGATTTTCTTTTTTAGTTAAATATATCCCAGACACTTCCGCCTTCGTCATCATCGGATGAAGAACTGCTGAAGCTTGAGGAGCTTTCCTTAGTGTATTCGGCAAGCTCCATAGTAATTTGACCGCTGTTGCCGTTGCGGTAAACAGTGAATGTTACCTTATCTCCTACGCTGTGCTTCTTGATTATAGCATTAAGCTCCGCCTTTGATGAAACGTTTGTGCCGTCAACGGCTGTGATAATATCACCGTAGCGGAAGCCTGCCTTCTCGGCGTTGCTGCCTGACGAAACTGCCGCGACATATACGCCTGTCTGGTTGACGCCGTACATCCAGAGCTGAGCGGTGGAGTTAACCTCCGCGAGCGACATACCGAGGTCGACCTGACCTTTAACATAGCCGTACTGCTTGAGGTCGGAGAGAACATCCTGAACGTCGTTTATAGGAATCGCGAATCCGATACCCTCGGCGTTATTGGAGCTGGATTTAGCGTTAACGATGCCGATGAGCTCGCCGTTACCGTTGAAAAGTCCGCCGCCCGAGTTACCGGGGCTGATTTCGGCATTAGTCTGGAGAAGATTCATTGTCTGATCATCTATAGTCAGCTCACGGTCAAGCGCACTGATGATACCGTCTGTGACCGAACCTCCGAGCTGTCCGAGAGGGTTACCGATTACAACAGCATAGTCGCCTACCTTGATTTTTGAGGAATCTCCGAGTGTGGCGGCTGTGAGGTCTTTCTTGGACTCAATCTTGAGAAGAGCAATATCTCCCGCAGAGTAGGTACCAACGACTTCTACGTCTTTGAACTCAGTCTGGTCGCGGAGAGTAACGGTAATGTGTGAAGCGTCCTCGATAACGTGGTAGTTTGTGATGATATATCCGTCCTTGGAAATGATAACGCCTGAGCCCGCGCCCGACTGAATATACTGCTGTGAGAACGAGCTGGTGACAACCGACTCGGTTGTAATCTCAACTACAGCATCCGCGGTTTTTTCAACAATCTCTGTCGTTGTAAGTGCCGCAGTGGATGAAGCGTACGAGGAACCTTCGGAATCGGATTTATTAACCGTAAGTCCGTCGGAGCTATCTGTCTTATTGCCCGACAGATAGTTAGCCGCGAACCAGCCGCCGCCCGCGCCAATCAGCATTGACGAGAGTATGCTCACGAGCAGCACGATGACAAGCGCGCTGCGTGTAACAGGCTTAGGTTCTTTGCGATTTCTCTCTGCACGGGGCTTCCTCGGCTTTTCTATCGGCTCACTCGGATATGAAGTGTAGGGATTCTGATATGCCGAGTTATATGATGAATCGCTGTACTTGTTGGTATATTCCGTGTTTGATGAGCTTGTATACCCGTCGTATCTTGAAGCAGACGCAGGCTGCTCGGGATAAGAATTATATGAGCCTGCTCCGTAGCTGTCAGAGCCGAGGTCACTGCCCGAAAAATTCTCCCTGTAATACTCGTCAACCGTGTAGTCAGGCTCCTGTGACGCAGGCGGCTGAGGTGTTGATGGCTGAGGCGGCGTAAACTGAGAAGTATCGGAGAATACCGAGTCGCGGTTATAAGGTGCAGCCACAGTGACGGGTTCGTCGTTCACAGGAGGAGCGGAAGGAGTTGAAGGCTGCTGCGGCGTATTCTGAGGTGTTTCAGGTGTGTTTTTATAATATTCTTCGTAAGGGTTATTCATATACTCTTACCTCCTTGGTCTGTTCATTGTATTTGATGGTATAATAATAAAACCCTTAAGTGAAAACTGTATGAAATAATGATGAAACAACTATGAAATTTTTGACAAATCCGCAGTTTATACATACTATATACTGAAGTCGAGCAATATCGGCTTCAAAAAAGACTAAGGAGAGATACAATGGATATAGTTAATATGGCTTTCGAGAGCTACGGATTGTCGCCGCTTCCCTCCGACACCGCCGAAACCATGGCATATATTCCGTTCCAGCAACACAATTCAAAGCTGTACTCCCCCGCTCAGGCGCTTGAGGCGGGTACAGTTTATCCTATACTTGACAAGCCGTTTTTCGGCTCTAAATGCACGGGAGGAAAAGATGACTGAACGTGAAATTATGATGAAGAAGCTTGCATCATACCAGTTTATGGTTGATGACCTTCAGCTTTATCTCGACACACATCCATACGACTCACAAAGCGTGGAGAAGATGAACGAATATAATAAGACTCTAAACGAGCTCCGCGAAGCCTTCGAGAGCAAATACGGTCCCCTCACCGCCGACGAGAGCAAGACTAACCGCTGGGCGTGGGTAAAGGCTCCCTGGCCGTGGGAAAACGAGGAGGATGACTGATGTTTGTATATGAAAAGAAACTGCAATACCCCGTAAATATCAAAACCCCGAACCTTAAGCTTGCGAAAATCATAGCAAGCCAGTACGGCGGTCCCGACGGAGAACTCGGAGCGTCACTGCGCTATCTGAGCCAGCGCTTCACAATGCCCCTTCCCGAATTAAAAGCCACTCTTACCGATATAGGCACGGGAGCACCTGCGTCGGGTAAAATAATGTGATTTTGTGAATA
>JAHLBL010000112.1 GCA_020625635.1 bacterium | reverse complement strand
TTTTTTGGAGGTTATTATGAAAAGAATTATTGCACTTACTACGGCTTTGATTATGATTATCGCTGTTTTTGCAGGCTGCGGCGGTTCCGATAACGGAAACAACTCGGCTGCCGAGGAAAAATCAGTTAATCTCGGTGATGTATTAACAGCCGTTAACGAAGCTTTTCCCGAATCAACTAAGGACGCTGAAACGCTTGCTTCCGTTGACGACCTTAAAAATTATTACAACGTCAGCACCGATGATGTAAAGCAGTTTGCGGCTGAGGTCGACAAGAAGAATTCTTCCTTGGAAATCGTTCTTGTAGAGGCTGTTGACGCTGACGCGGCAGGCAGAGTCGAGTCGGCTCTTAAGGTTAAGTACAACCAGCTCAGAAGCAACGGCGCTTCATATGATGCTGAGCAGCTCGATATGGTTAACAACTGCGATGTTACAACTAACGGAAACTTTGTAATCTATATCATTTCCAAGGATTACAAGGGAATGCTCGACACAGTTAATTCCAAGTTATAATTCTTAATCCGAACAAAAAAGTCACAACTTTGTAAGTTGTGACTTTTCTTTTTTTATGGTATCATATTTCGGTAAATTAATTGAAATCAGGTAGTTATTATGGATATCAAACAGAACTTCTCACATATGAACGATATGCAGCAAAAGGCTGTGTTTTGTACCGAAGGTCCGCTTCTGATTCTTGCGGGCGCGGGCTCTGGAAAGACAACCGTACTTGTTAACAGGATCGCCTATATTTTACAGAGCGAGCTTTGCCGCCCGTGGCAGATACTCGCCATTACCTTTACCAATAAAGCGGCAGGCGAGCTGAAAGACCGTATCTGCGCGGCAGTGCCCGAGGGCGGTGATGAGATATGGGCGGCGACCTTCCATTCGACCTGCGCAAGGATCCTTCGCAGATACGGCGACAGGATAGGTTATTCGTCACATTTTACTGTTTACGATACCGCCGACCAGAAAAGCCTTATAAAAAAGGCTATGAATCAGCTTAATATCGACGAGAAGCGTCTTCCGATAAAGTCCGTTATCGCTGAAATTTCAAAGGCGAAAGACAATATGACCTCGCCTGAGGAAATGCTCAAAAAAGCCAACGACTTCCGTAAGGAGCAAATAGCGAAGCTGTATACAATTTATCAGTCGGAGCTGAAAAACAGCGACGCGATGGATTTTGACGATATGCTCTGCAATACGGTTAAGCTGTTTTCCGAAAATCCTGATATTCTCGAATATTATCAGAACCTGTTTAAATATATAATGGTTGACGAGTATCAGGACACCAATAAGGTTCAATATAAGTTCGTTTCCATGCTTGCGGCGAAATCTCACAACATCTGTGTTGTCGGTGATGACGACCAGAGTATCTATAAATTCCGCGGCGCTACGATTGAAAATATTCTTTCTTTCGAGAATCAGTTTAAGAACGCAAGGGTTATTCGTCTTGAACAGAATTACCGCAGTACAAAAACAATCCTTGACGCCGCGAATAATGTTATCGAAAACAATACCGCCCGAAAGGGAAAAACTCTCTGGACGGAGAACGAACGCGGCGAAAAAATCATCGTTCACACTGCCGCGTCTGAGCGTGAGGAAGCGTCGTATATAGCGCAGAAGGTTCTTGAAGGCGTAGCAGAGGGGAGAAGGTTCAGCGATTTCGCGGTGCTTTATCGTATGAACGCGCAGTCCAACGCAATCGAGAACGCTTTCTCCCGAAGCGGAATCCCTCACAGGATCATCGGCGGTCACCGTTTCTATGACCGAGAGGAAATCAAGGATATGACCGCTTATCTGCGTGTGATTGATAATCCTAACGACAACGTCAGGCTTAACCGAATAATCAATGTTCCTAAACGCGGTATCGGAAAAACGACAATGGACAGGGCAGGGGAACTTGCTGTTATTAACGGCGTAAGTATTTACGATATCATAAAATCTGTTGATGATTACCCCGAGCTGTCGAGAGCCGCCGCGAAATTCAAAGCCTTCGTTTCAATGATAGAGGGCTTGCGTGAGGCGGAGGAAAGCGGCGATTACTCGCTTGCCGAGCTGTATAATCTTATTCTTGAGCATACCGAATATGAGAATTATCTTAAGAACGAGAAAGAAAACGCCGATGTGCGTATTGAAAATATCGAGGAATTGAAGTCGAACATTATCAAGTTCGAGGAGGAGTACGGCGAGGAAGCTTCGCTGTCATCCTTCCTCGAGGAAATCTCTCTCCAGACCGACATTGATAACTACGACGCGGAATCCGACACGACCGTTATGATGACGCTTCACAGCGCAAAGGGACTTGAGTTTCCCGTTGTGTTCATCGCGGGAATGGAGGAGGGAGTTTTCCCCGGTGTTTCCATATTCTCCAATCCCGACGAGCTCAACGAGGAAAGAAGGCTCGCATATGTCGGTATCACAAGAGCTAAGGAGCAGCTTTACATCACCAAAACCCGCAACAGAATGCTTTTCGGCTCAACATCGCATAACGCTCAGTCGCGTTTTCTTACCGAGATACCCTCGCAGCTGACGCAAAGAACGGGCGATGCATTTGAGTCTTTCGCGTCCCTGACACACGGGAAAGCATCCGACAACAAGGTTTCTGTCGGAGACTCTAATCCTTACAGCTTTAACGCGCAGAAAGCTCCGACGTTTACAAAGCCGATTCAGAAAAGCTCGGTCACGTACGCGGTGGGCGATAATGTTCTCCATAAGGTGTTCGGTAAAGGTATGATCGTTAAAGCCCAGAAAATGGGTAACGATACTATGCTGGAGATCGCTTTTGATAAAGTCGGAACAAAGACTCTGATGGCGAATTTCTGTAAAATGGAAAAGATATAAAGAAGAGCTGCCGCTTGTTTGTTAAGCGGCAGCTCATTGTATATATTCGTTTTATTATTCTTCTATGCTGTATTCGATTCCGTTGATGATGAGCTTGGAGCCCTTTGTCTCATTCGAGAAGATGTAGGGGAGCTCCTCTGTGGAGGTTTCCTTTGTGTGATCTCTGTAATAGGAAATCTGAAGCGTTCCTCTTTCTTCTTTCTTTGTGCTGTTCTTTTTATCCTTTACAACCTTATACTTACCGTCGATAAAGAGCTCGCCGTCAAGGTCGTAGTGACACATTCCGTTCTCGCCGAACTCGAATGTGATCGTTGTTGTAGTGCCTGTAAGCTCCTGGCTGATTTCACCCTTCCACTTACCTGTAATACCCTCTGTCGGGGTGAAGCCCTCGTCTGGAGTGACCTCGTAGGTCGCGATATCTCTGCTTACAAAGCTGCTTGAGTTGCTCTGCTGAGATTCATCCGTGCTTCCCTGAGAGAGCGTGAGCACTCTTTCGTCAGCGCCGTTGTCAACCGTGTAGCTGTAAACGCCCTCGAGTCTTGAGCGGAGAGAGATGTTGATTTTGCTTGTTCTGTTTTCTGTTTCGTTGGAATCGTCATCGACATAGTTCCATGTGCCCTTAAGCACCATGTTGCCCGCGATATACTCGGCTACGTATTTACCCTCATCCGTCTTATCGTTCTTGAAGTTGAGGTATCCGAGAAGATAATCGTTTTCGGCGATAAGCTCGTCCTCGGAGGCGGTCGTCTTATATGTCCATGAACCTACTATAGAGTCGTCAAAACGGTTTTTGTACCAGCTTGTTTTTGAAACTATAAAGAATCCGCCTAAAGCTACGATTGCGGCTAAGAAAATGATAAGAGCGATCTTGATCGGCTTCTGAAGCACGCCTTTTTTCTTGCCTTCCTCTTCGGGGACGGCTTCTTCTTCGCTGTCTTCCTCAGTGGTATCTTCAGCTGTATCGGTTTCGGGTTCAGCGGTTTCCTCCTGTTCGTCGGAGTTTAACGCTGTGGTATTTTCTTCGGAGAGGTTTTCTTCAACAAAATCTTTATTGTCTTCTGAAACTTCCGTGTTGTTTTCCTGATTGTAAAAATCGTCCATAATTATACCTCCTTATGATATTCCTGAATATAATACTATAAAATAAGAAATAAATCAAGTTTTTTAATTTTTTAGAATAAAAAATATAGAAATTTTTAATATTTATCCCAAAATGTATATTGAAAAAATATAACTTTTATGTTAGTATTTACATACAAAATGGCTTAATATTGATTTTTATTTGCCGGATAAGTCAGGAGGTTTATTTATGGATTACATTAACAATTATAAGCTTTGGCTCGAAAACGCTGTTGAGGACAGTGATGTTGCTGAAGAATTGGTGAAAATAAAGGATAATGATAAAGAGATTTACGAGAGATTTTACCGCAGCCTCGAGTTCGGTACAGCGGGACTCAGAGGCATAATCGGTGCGGGTACAAACCGTATGAACATTTATGTTGTACGTCAGGCTACCCAGGGACTTGCCAACTACGTGCTCAACAAGTACGGAAACGGCGCGGTCGCTATTTCTCACGACAGCAGAATCAAGGCTGATCTGTTTATGATTGAAGCAGCGAAGGTTCTCGCCGCCAACGGCATTAAGGTTTATATCACAAGCGAGCTCCAGCCTACACCTGTTCTCTCGTACCTTGTACGTTATTTCAAGTGTCAGGCAGGTATCATGGTTACAGCCAGCCACAATCCCGCCGCATACAACGGCTATAAGGCTTACGGTGAGGACGGCTGCCAGATGACCGACGTTGCCGCAGGCGCAGTTTATGACGAGATCTGCAAGCTCGATATCTTCAAGGACGTAAAGACCATGGACTTTGACGAGGCTCTCGGCAAGGGACTTATCGAGTATGTAACAGACGACGTATATGACAGCTATATTGAAAAGGTTAAGGAGCAGCAGATCAATCCCGGTGTTTGCGCGGACGCTGACCTTAAGGTCGTATACACACCGCTTAACGGTTGCGGAAACAAGCTTGTCCGCAGAATCCTGAAGGAACTCGGTATCAAGGACGTT
Source organism: bacterium (assembly GCA_020625635.1). GTDB lineage: Bacteria > Bacillota > Clostridia > Oscillospirales > Acutalibacteraceae > Ruminococcoides. The sequence continues at coordinate 1,032 of JAHLBL010000112.1, read as the reverse complement.
ACCATCGTTAAGGAGCAGGAGCTTCCCGACGGTAATTTCACAACCTGTCCTTATCCGAACCCCGAAATCAAGGAAGCGCTTCAGCTCGGACTTGATATGTGTGAAAAGGTTCAGCCTGATCTGCTTCTCGCTACCGATCCCGACGCTGACCGCGTAGGAATCGCTGTCAAGGATTATGATGGCAGTTATCGTCTTATTACCGGTAACGAGGACGGCGTAATGCTCACCGAGTACATTCTCTCAAACCGCAAGGCTAACGGTACACTGCCTGAGAATCCCGTTGTTGTAAAGACTATCGTTACGACTAAGCTTATCGAAAAGCTCTGTGAAAAGTACGGCGTTGAGCTCATAAATGTGCTTACGGGCTTCAAGTATATCGGTGAGGTTATCCTCGGACTCGAGAAGCAGGGCAAGGAAGATAACTATGTATTCGGTTTCGAGGAGAGCTACGGCTACCTCGCTGGCTCTTATGTAAGAGACAAGGATGCTGTTGTCGCTTCAATGCTCATCTGTGAGATGGCTGCTACCTTCAAGAAGCAGGGCAAGACGCTTGCGCAGGTTATTGACGGTCTTTACGAGGAATTCGGATATTATCTCAATTCTACATACGCTTTTGAGTTCGGCGGAGCCGAGGGTATGCAGAAGATGGCTGATATTATGACCTCTCTCCGCGAGGACGGTCTCAAAGAGGTTGCGGGCTATAAGGTTGTCAAGACAGCCGATTACAAGCTCAGCGTTGAGAAGGATCTGATTACGGGAGAGGAAAAGACGATCAATCTTCCGAAGTCCAATGTTCTCCAGTACAACCTCGAGAACGATAATATGGCGATTGTCCGTCCGAGCGGCACAGAGCCCAAGATCAAGATTTATCTCACCGCAGTCGGCAAGGATAAAGCCGACGCAAAGGAGATCACCGCTAAGCTTGAAGCGAGCATGAGAAAAATAATGGGAATATAAAATAAAGGGGGGCTGTCAGTGACAGCCCCTCAGCCTGTAGAAAAACTCGGAATTCGTGAGAGCGGATTCCGAGTT
>JAHLBL010000111.1 GCA_020625635.1 bacterium | reverse complement strand
TCACTTTCAACTATCAATACAGCAATATTATCAAGGGGAAGACTCGTTTGTTTTGAGCCTTCCCCCTTTACTATTATTACTTAAACTTTCAGCTCAGGAAGCCGTTAATTATCTGCTCCTCGGCTTCCGCTTCGGTGAGACCGAGCGTCATAAGCTTTACGAGCTGTTCGCCCGCGATTTTGCCGATGGCGGCTTCGTGAACGAGCGACGCGTCTACGTCGTTAGCCTCGAGCGCGGGTACGGCGAGGATCCTGCCGTTGTCCATAATGATGGAGTCGCACTCGGTGTGTCCCTTACAGGCGGCGTTGCCGACGATTTTCAGATCGAGGCGCTGGTAGGAATCCTCTCTCGCTACGCCTCGCGAAACGATGTCCGCGACCGAGTCCTTTCCGTTGAGGTTGACGGTATAGACGCTGACGGCGCGCTGGTCGCCGTGCGTCATAAGGCGCTCCCTGACGAAGAGCTTAGCGCCCTCCTTCAGGTCAGCGACTGTGGTGCGGGTAGTGTCGTCCACGCCCTTGATCTGAACCATTTCCATCTCGACGAGGCTGTCCTCGTCCATATAAACCTCGGTTACGGGGTTGAGGATGCGCTTGCCCTGTCCCGAGCCCGAGCCGTAGTGCTTTTCAACGTAGCGAACCTTTGAGTTCCTGCCGACGTAGAAGCGGTGGATTCCGTCGTGCTGTGAGTCGTGAGCTCCGCAGTTGTCGATACCGCAGCCCGCGACGATCTCGACGTCGGCGTTCTCGCCGATAAAGAAGTCGTTGTAGACCTGCTCCTTTAGACCGCTCTTTGTCATAACGACGGGGATGTGGACGGTCTCGCCCTTAGTGTTCGGCTTGATGAAGATGTCAAGACCGCTTACGCCCTCCTTGGGCATAATGTCGATGTTCGCGCTCGACTGTCTGCCGACGGACTCGCTGTCGGAGCGGATGTTGTAGGCTCCCGCGGGCACGTCGCTGAGGTCGGCGATCTCCTTCAGAAGATACTTCTGTATATCGTTAAGTTTCATTGTCGTTCGCTCCTGATATTCCCCTGCACTTCTGAACCGCCGACGGTGTGCCGACGAGTTCGGGGTAGATTTCGTCCTTTGTGCCGTGCTTGTCCACATAGCCGTTTTTGAGTACGATTATTTCGTCGGCGATGTTGAGGATTCGCTCCTGATGGGAGATTATCATAATCGACCTGTCCCTGATCTCCTCGCGCTGCTTGCGGAAAACGTCGATAAGGTTGGAGAAGCTCCAGAGGTCGATTCCCGCCTCGGGCTCGTCAAATATGGTGAGAAGCGAGTTGCGGGCGATTACGGTGGCGATTTCGATACGCTTCAGCTCGCCGCCCGAAAGGCTCGAGTTAACCTCGCGGTTGATATATTCCTTGGCGCACAGACCGACCTGTGAGAGGTACTCACAGGCGTCGGAGATGGTGATGTCCCTGCCCGCCGCAAGCTTGATCAGGTCAAAAACCTGGATCCCCTTGAACTTGACGGGCTGCTGGAACGCAAAGCCGATGCCGAGCTTCGCCCTGTCGGTGATGCTCATATCGGTGATGTCGCGTCCGTTGAACTCCATACTGCCGCCCGTGGGCTTTTCGATGCCCGCGATAAGCTTGGCGAGAGTGGATTTACCGCCGCCGTTCGGTCCCGTGATGACAATGAGCTTGCCATCGGGAATCTCCATACTTATGTCCCTGATTATTTCCTTATCCTGTCCGTCGGAATTTACGTTGAAGGACAGGTTGTTTATCTTCAGCATTAAACTTCCTCCTACGCTTGAAGTCCCTGTTATTATATCCGAGTTTCGGGGATATGTCAATAATTCTCAGGGAAAGAGCGGCGATTTAGTGATTGGCGGTTAATGAATAAAAGTCAGGCACACAGGCTTCCTATAGAACGACCTGTCTGCCCGACCTTAATTGTCAATTATCAATTATTTTTCTCCGATAGTTTCAGGGCGTTTCTGAAGCCCTTCATTGACGCAAAACGGTCTTCGGGGTTTACGGCGAGCGCCATCATAAGCGCGGACTGAGCCAGCGGCGGGATATCGCAGCCGAGACTAATCGGCGGTACGAGGGTATCCTCCTCGACGCGGTCGAGCGAGTCAGCGGGAAGCTGTCCCGTTACGCAGCGGTACATCGTCGCGGCAAGGGCGTAAATATCGGTATACGCTCCCTGCCTGCCGTGACGGGCGTACTGCTCCTTAGGAGCGTAGCCGTGCTTGAGCACAACGTCAAGGCTCTTGCTCTTGTCGCCTATGCTGTATCTGGCGGCGCCGAAATCTATGAGCTTGACCGAGCCGTCGTTACAGATAAATATATTGTCGGGGCTTATGTCGCGGTGGATGATACCCTTCTCGTGGACAGCCTGAAGCGCGTCCATAATCGGATAAACAATATCGAGCGTCTCTCTCCAGCTCAGCTTTCCGCCGTGCTGTTTAAGATGATCGAGCAGGTTTCCGCCCTCGAGATAGTCCATTACAAAGTACGCGGTGTTGTTCTCCTCGAAATAGCCGTAAAGCCGCACAACGCCGTCGTTGTCGACAAAGCCCGCCAGAGTTTTAGCCTCCTCGAGGAAGCAGGATTTACCGTACGCGAAGCTGTCCTTCTTTTCCTCGGAATAAGAGGAAACGGTGACGTTCCTTGTACGGGTGACGAGGGTTTCGGGAAAGAACTCCTTTATCGCGACGATCTTCTTTGAAAAATAATCCTGCGCGACATAGGTTATGCCGAAGCCGCCCTGTCCGAGCACTCTGCCCGTTATAAACTGACCGCCGAGAACGCTTTCCTCGGGCAGAGCCAGAGGATATTTAACGGCAGACGAGCCGTTTTTGTAACCGCAGTAGGGACAGAAATTGGACTCAATTTCCCTGAAGCACCCGTAGCAGGTATGCGGCATAACGATCACACCTTTCGAATAATATCTTAGGTAAAAGCAATATATTATAATTCTACAATACAGCGCGGTAAAAGTCAATAAACTAATATACCCGCCAGTCATTTATACAAAAATCCGTCATAATTTATAGCGAAATTATCAATGGAAAAAACTCCTCCCATATGGTATAATTAAAAAGTATTGAAATAAAATATAAGGCGGTCTGTTATGAAAAGAATTATTGCTGTGCTGTTGGCGCTGACACTTATGTGCGTTTTCCCCGCGGCTTCGGCTTCCGCTGAGGAAGAGCCCGCGGCTAAGCCCTCATTCGCGATCGACAGCGGTCTGTACGCTCACGCGACGACCGACAAAACCGATACAGAGGCGTGGCAGCGCTGGCAGTATCCGATGGACGAGCGCAACGAACAGCGCACCTCAAGGGATAAATACTTCTTCCTGCCGTGCGGAACCGACGGAAAATCCGTTGACATCTATAACGCGTTCCCGGAAGACGCGGTGCTCGACGGCGTGACGATCCCCTCGGGCGCGGTCGCGCGGTTTGAGTACACCGACAGGCAGTACGCGGTCAAGGTCGGCAGCGACTCCTACAACCTCAGATTCCTTAAGTCGGACGCCGAGGCGGCGATTTTCGTAAACAATACGAACGCTGACGGCAACGGCACGTGGCTGTACGACTATCTTAAACAGAGCAAGAGCCTCACCTCTACCGCTGCGGGCGCGATCGTATCCCCCGACGGAACGGTGGACAACACGAAGATAAAGAAAATCAAGGGCAGAGGCAACACCACATGGGGCAAGTCGAAGAAGCCGTTCAACATCACCTACAGCTCAGCGGTGAGCATAGGCGGTATGGATAAGGGCAAGAAGTACTCTCTGCTCGCGAACTATCAGGACGCGTCACTCGCGCGCAACCGTTTTCTCTACGATTTATCCGACGCTGTCGGTATGCCCTACGCGTCCGACTCGCGCTTCGTTGACTTCTATATCAACGGAACCTACTACGGCTCGTACCAGTGCTGTCAGAAAATCGAGGTCGGCAAGAACGACCTGATAAACGATATCTCCGACACCGACTACGTAAACGGCAAGGAGCAGGCAAAGGATTTTTCATTTGTGCTGGAGATCGACCCGAGCCCGTCGGAGGATGACTACCACTTCCGCGCGAGCTCGACCGAGCTGACTATCAACTCCCCCGAGCTTGATCAGGACAATCCGTTCTACGAGAGCGTCAAATCCGCCGTCGCGGAAAAGTTCTCCGCACTCAACAACCTTATCGCCAACCGCGGCGCTACGGAGCAGCAGCTCAGCGCCGTTATGGATATTGACTCGTTCGCCGAGATCTACCTGATAAACGAGCTCGGCAAGAACTGGGACAGCGGAGCGGCAAGCTTCTATATGACATATAAAAAATCCCCCGACGGAGTATGGCGGTTCTACGCCTCCCCTGTCTGGGACTACGACAACTCGCTCGGCAACGCGGCAGGCATCGAGTGGGACCTCGATAATATGGGCGTTAAGGATTACGAGAGCTACGAGGGCTGGTGGTGCCGCTATAAGGGCAAGAGCAAAAACGACAAGTCCACCAAGAACTTCGTCGGCAGGCTCGCGCAGAATACCGCGGTCTATAACCGCGCCGCCGCGCTCTGGTTCGAAAGATTTATCCCCGCGCTGAATATCTTCAAGAATTCCGACGCCGCCGAGGGCGAGCTTTTAAGCTGTTCGCGCTACTACGAGCTGCTCAGAGACTCGGCGCAGATGAACTACGCGCGCGGCTGGGCTCTCAATACGGGCTCGTGGATCGCCGACCATTCCTCGCTGTGTCCCGCTGTGTATGAGCTGTCGACCGACACCTACACCGTCGGCGCGCGGAAATCCTATCCCGCTACCTTCAAGGGCGAGTTTGACTACGCCGCCGACTGGATGAATTCGCGCGCGGCGTGGCTGTCGAAGCAGTTCCGTTCCTCGTACAAGGCGGGCTCGGGAGAAGCGCTCGTCGGTGACGTGAACTGTGACGGAGTAGTAAACATCACCGACGTAACCCTTATTCAGCTTGTCTGCGCGGGCTACGGCTTTGCGGACTATAACAGAAAATCCGCCGATTTCGACGGCAACGGCACGGCGGATATCAACGACGCCACCGCGGTTCAGAAGCATATCGCGGGGCTGTAATCGGAGAGAAATATATGAACATTTGTGTATACTGCGCGTCGAGCGAAACGATCGACAGGACTTACCTCGACGCGGGAGAAAGCTTTGGCGAACAGCTCGCTCGGAGAAATCATACGCTGATTTTCGGCGCGGGCAAGTTCGGCATTATGGGCGCTGTAGCCAGAGGACTTCGCCGTGAAGGCGGCAGCGCCGTGGGAATAATCCCGAGGTTCTTTGACGATGTGGACGTTATGTTCAAGGACTGCGAGATCGTCTACACCGATACTATGCGTGAGCGCAAGCAGATTATGGAGGACCGCAGCGACGGCTTTGTGATAATGCCGGGCGGGATAGGAACCTTTGAGGAGTTTTTTGAGATCCTGACGCTGAAGCAGCTCGGCAGGCATAAAAAGCCCATCGCGGTCTACAACGTAAACGGCTACTATAACGGTCTTTCGGCAATGCTCGAAAGCGCCGTGACTCAGGGCTTTATGTCCGAAAAATGCCGCAGGCTCTGCTTTGTCAGCGAGGACGCGCGGGAGATACTCCGCTACATCGAAAACGGCGACGAATTCTCGTACAACAAATACGATTTTCTTGAGAAATAACGCAGGAATTACATATCCGCCTTATCCGCCCACGGTAAGGACGCAGGATTTTAAATAACCGATTGTGGGCTGAAAGGCTGTGGCTGTAAATGAACGACGGATTTGTGCTTTACACCGTGAATCCCGCGGAAAGTGAAAAGCCCGAGCCCCGCGTAGACCTCTGCGAGATGTTCGCGGACTCGCTCGGCGAGCTGTCGGCTGATATGAAAAAGGAGGTTCGCGGCGACTTTTCCGACGAGCTCAACGAGCTGCGCGCTCAGAGCAAAAGGTTTATGGAAAAGACCGCCGAGGTCTGGGAGAAGGCGTTCGCGGC